>JAHEAK010000027.1 GCA_024642805.1 Kofleriaceae bacterium
TCTGGTTGGCGTCGAGATCTGTGCTGACGGTGCCACGCCCGAAGATTTCCTGCCCGCCGGGCCAGTTGTGCCCGCCACCGGCAACGGTGCACAGACCGAGAGGCGCGTCGCAGCCGCTGTAGCGCACACAACTGGTGTCGCCTTGCTCGAAGAAGACCGTCGGCTCGGCGCTATCACAGTGCATGCGCTCACTCCAGCCGGCCATGGAATCGTCGACCGATGGAAAGCCGAGCGCAAAGTTGCCGTCGTAGGGCACGACCAGATCGCCTGTGCCATGAATCTGCAAGATGGGCACGGCGCGGGTCGGCTCGCAGCTGCTCATGCCCATGACACCCGCCACCGGCGCGATGCCAGCAATCTTGTCGCTCAGCTCACAGGCGAGGCGGTGACTGAGAAATCCACCATTGGAATAGCCGACGGCGTAGACCTTGCTGAGATCGACGCAAGCAAGGGCGGCAACCTCTTCGATCACGCGCTCGGTGAATTCGACGTCCATCTTGCCAAGGGTCGCCGCGGTTCCGCAACAGGCACCCGCATTCCAACCGAGAAGTGCGCCAGTGCCTTCGGGATAGGCGACGACGTAGCCATTGGCGACGGCGTGCTCGCTCATGCCGCTTATCTCTTCTTGAAATTCCGGTCCGTCGGAGTAGCCATGAAAATTGATTACCAGCGGCACCGGGCTGGTTGGCATCTCGCTTGGCCCGGCCAGAAAGACCTTGCGCGTGTCGCCATCGAAGTCGATGTCGAGCTCGCGAGGCAGTTCGTGGCTCGTGCACGCGGGCATGGCATCGGCCGTGGGCGAAGCATCGACGAGTTCATCGGTTCCGCCATCGCCATCGCCATCTGGCACCGCTCCGCTGTCACTGCCACAAGACCAGAGTGCAAAAACGCAGAGGATGGAAGCTCGCATGCTACCTGCGGGCGTACGCCCGACGGCGGCGAATTGCAAGGGCCGAGAAGGCCAGCAGGCCCAGACCCGCCAGAGCACTGCTGCTGCCACTGGAATTGCAACCTCCCGTGCTCGCTCCTCCACCACCGCCTCCGCCCCCGCTGTCGCCGCCAGCGTCGCTGCCAGTGCCATCGCCGCCCGCGTCGGCCTCGCCCGGTGCGGAGTTCGACAGCACGATGTCGGCGCACTGATAGTAGAACGAATTGTAGGGCACGTTGGTGGTCATGATCTGCATCAGCTGCAATGTGCAGTTGTCGCACTCGACATCGGGCAGGGTCACGGCTTGGGTGTAACGACCTCCGCCGCTGCGATCGACGATTTGATCGACGAGCACACTTGGAAAGTTGTCATCCGGAGTCACGGGATTGGGAAAGTCGTCGTCGCCATCGAGATCGAAGGCGATGCGATAGTGCCCGACGTGATCGACGGTCTCGTCCCAGGTCACGGTGATGGTCTGTCCTGGCGCGAAGGTCTGTGCCGGTCCCCGAACGCTGCCGGTGGTTCCACAAGGACCTTGTTTTTGCGAGCTGCTGCGCGCGCTCGGCGAGTCGAGGGCGATGTGCGCGTCAGCCGTGCTCGAAACAACGAAGGCACTGCTGAGACAGAGGGCGAGCAGATGGGTTTTGCGCATGTACCTCAAGCGTACCCAAAATCGACCACAGATAGGTCACGGCATCTGTCACTGTTCCAGCCTTCCGCTAGTGGAGCGCACACATGGCGTGTATGGTCGCACCATGGCCGACATGAAACAGCAGCCCGACTGGGACATGAGCACCTATTTCGCCGCCATTGGCGCGCCCGAGTACCAGGCCTTCGTCAACAAGCTAGGAACCGATATCGGCGCGCTGGCTGGCGATCTCAACCAGGCAGCCGCCATCTCACCGACGACGATTGGCCTGTGGGCGGCACTCTTGCTGCGCGTAGAAGACATCTCTCGCCGCGGCACGCACCTAAGCTCCTACTACGATTGCATGGGCTCCGCCGATTCGCGGGACGATGAGGTCAAGCGCGACGCGGCCAAGCACGCAACCACCAGCGCCGGCATCGACAAACTCTTTGTCCTCTCCAAGGCCCGTCTTGCTGTCGTCTCGGGTCAAGACTTCGACGCACTACTTGCGGATGCGGCGCTCGCAGGCGCTGGCCACTTTCTCGAACGACTTCGTCAGGAGGCCAAGCTCTCGATGGCCGCCGAGCTTGAGGAACTGAGCGCCGATCTCAGTGTGGACGGATTGTCAGCATGGGGACGTCTCTACGATCAGGTCTCGGGAACTCTCAGCTTCGAGCTCGAGCTTGAGGGCGAAGAGACCCAGACCTTGCCTGTGTCGATGACGCGCAGCTTGCTCGAGGACGCGAGCCCGCTGGTTCGCGAGGCCGCGCAACGAGGATCGGCGAGCGCATGGGACAGCGTGGCTCCCACCATCGCCGCTTGCCTCAACGCCATCTCCGGCACCCGCCTCACTCTCTACCAACGGCGCGGCGTGGAGCACTACCTCCAGCCCGCCCTCTTCGATGCCGCCATCTCGCGCCAGACTCTCGATTGTATGTTGCAGGTGGTGCGCGACAAGCAAGCGCTGCCGCAAGCCTACCTCAAGCGCAAGGCCAGCCTCTTGGGCATGGAGCGCCTCGGTTTCGCCGACTTGATGGCGCCGCTTGCGGGCGACGGCGACAATCGGGTGAGCTGGGAAGAGGGTCGCGACATGGTGCAGAGCTGCTTTGCGAGCAGCTACCCAGGTCTGGCCGAGCTCTCGAGCAAGGCCTTCGCGGAGCGCTGGATCGATCACGCGCCACGCCCAGGCAAGCGGCCAGGAGGTTTCTGCTCGAGCTCGCAGATCACGGGGCAAAGTCGCATCTTCATGACCTTCAACGGCGGCATGGGCGACGTGCAGACCCTTGCGCACGAGCTTGGCCACTGCTTCCACTCCTATCTCCTGCGCGCAGAGCGACCATGGGCGGCCGCCTATCCCATGACCCTTGCCGAGACCGCCTCGACCTTTGCCGAGAACCTGGTCACGCACGCGACGCTTTCAAATCCGACGACTAGCAAGGCCGAGCGCCTGCGCATTCTCGATCAGCGCTTGCAGCATGCCAGTGCCTTCATGCTCAATATTCCGATGCGCTTCGACTTCGAGTCGGAGGTCTATGAGAGGCGCGGCCAGGGCGAGCTGAGCGTGAGTGCCTTCAAGGAGATCATGCTCGAGGCCCAGCGCAAGAACTACGGAGACAGCCTCGATCCAGAGCGCCTCGACCCCTGGTTCTGGGCCTCCAAGCTGCACTTCTATATCACCGAGCTCAGCTTCTACAACTTCCCCTACACCTTCGGCTACCTGTTCAGCATGGGCATCTTTGCGCGTTTTCTGGCCGAGGGCGCCGCCTTTCTTCCTCGCTACGAACAACTCTTACTGCGAACCGGCAGCGCGCCCGCCGAGACCGTCGCGATGGAAGCCCTCGGCGTCGACCTGGAGAAGCCCGAGTTCTGGGCAGCCTCCATCGCGCTTGTCGAGCAGGACTGGCAACAGTTCCAGGAGCTGTGTGAGTAATGGGGGGTCGCAGAAGCCAAGGAGCCGGCCGCTTCGTTGCGCTCATGCGCGGGGTCAACGTCGGTGGCAACAACCTCGTGAACATGAAGGCTGTGGTGCACATGTTCCAATCGGTCGGCTGCAGCGACGTGGAGAGCTACCTGCAGAGCGGCAACATCGTGTTTAGCGCCGGCCCGATTCTGGCCCAACGAGCCCCGGCAATGGTCTCGCAATTGATCCACAAGGAGTTTGGCTTTGCGGTGCCCATGGTCGTGCGTTCTGGCGCTGAGCTGCAGGCTCTGGCTGGTGCCAACCCATTCCTGACGCTGGCCTCCGAGGCCCGCTACCTGATGTTTCTTGCCCAGCTACCCAGCGAGCACCAGGTGGCCAAGCTCGATACCAAGCGCTCACCGCCTGACGCCTTCGCGGTCTGCGGAGCCAACGTCTTCCTCTACCTTCCGAACGGGGCTGCTCGCACCAAGCTCAACACCAGCTACTTCGATCGCGCGCTCTCGACCACAAGCACCGTGCGCAACTGGAACACGGTGCAAAAGTTAGTCGAGCTGAGCGCGTAGCTCGCTGGGCACAGCTGTGGGCTGCAGGACTAGTGCGTGCTAACCGTAGGTGCGCTCGAGATACGCTACGATATCGTCTGATTCGTACATCTGCGTGCCGGTGTTGGCGTCGATGAGATATGGCACCATCATCTTGCCACCGGCCTGCACCAGCTCAGGACGGCGCTGGCTGCCGCGAGCGACGTTCTTGATGTGGCAGTCGAGATCGAGGGCGCACAGGGCTTCGCGCACTTTCCGACAGTAGGGCGATGCCTCGAAATTGTAGAGCACCAGTGTGGTCTCTGGCCTGGTTTTGGACCTGTTGGTGCTCGACGAGACTCGGCCACCGCGGGGGCGCGTTGCACTGGCGATCATCGCGGCGGCGGTGTTGGCTGGCGCTATGGCGCGCCACACTCGCTTTCGTCCCTGGCCGTAGGTCGCATGCAAGTAGTCGATGATGTCCTCACTCTCATACATCGACTCGCCGGTGTTGGGATCGAAGAGAAAGGGATACTGTTCCTTGCCACCGATACGCATGGCGTCGGGACGCTTGCTGGATCCGCGAGCTGAGCTACGAGAGATGTACTCCAGATCCAGCTCGCTCAGCGTCTCGCGCACCTTCTTGCAGTAGGGGCAGGATTCAAACTCGTAGAGCTCGAGGGTCTTTTCAGGCTGCTTTTTGCCAGCATGACGAACAAAGGTGCCGCGACCGGCCCGCAATACGGATACGGCGAGGGAGCTGGCGTTGTTGAGGGAGGTGGGGATGTGCATGAGATTCCTTGTAGATAGCGAAGGAGGCCGGTCGCGGCACGTTTTGATAGTTTGAAATATATCAAAGTGTCGAAGTTGTCAAGCAGCACTGGCAATTCGCCGCGAGCCTCGGCGCCTGTAGCTTCGCGCGCCAAGCCTCGCTCATGCGATGAGCTTAACGAAGCATCCAGGGATCGATATGACGCTCGCGGCCCTGACCGCTTGCTACCAGCTCCGCGCGCAATGCCGCTTCGATCTCGCGCTGAGCCTTTCGGCCCTCTTCGAAGAGTTTCCACTCGGCTTTGCCGCGCGGATCGTCACCACATGCCTTGGCCAAGGAGAGTACTTGCACCATCTCTTCGTAGGGTTCGAGGGTCCTAAGGTACTGCGCGTAGCGAGGCGTGCCGAGGGTCTCGCCCAGGTCGCCGTAGGAACTGTACGCGCCACTCTTGTGCAGCTCTACGCCGGTCGGTGCTGGATCGAAAATGCACATGAGAGAAACGAAGCCTCCCTCGACGAAGACCTCGTGTTTGTTGCGCCGCGGTTCGCGCCCAGTGGCAAGCTCGAGCCACTGCGCTTGCGTCGAGTCTTCGTTCAAGTGGTAGGTAGTCTCGCCGTCGAGCGCATGCCACGGTCCCCACTTTTGATCTTCCTCCGAATAGGGATGCAGCGCCATGCGCACGCCTGCCCTGCCCTCGACCTGGTAGCAGACATTAGGCTCGGTGCGATAGTTGTACGACATCTTGAAGACCGGTTTGCCTTCGTCGTTGCTCGGCAGGCCGGTCACATCGAACATGGTCGTATGAAACCACGAGACCGGATCTCCGCTCTTGGACAAGAGCGTGCGATCGTGATGAAGAAAGACCCGCCGACTCAAATACTGGGGCGTCAAGATCCAGCGCAGTGCCTGACCTGGAACCGCACAACCGGCCAGAAATTGCTCGTCGCGCAAGAGCGGCAACTTGCCACGCGCTCGACTGGCCTTGGGCGAGAGGGCCAATGCGAGCTCCGTGCCTGGCTCTCCTTCCATCTGGGCAGCGAACCCGGCCGGCATGTACAGATGCGTGCCTGCCCGCAATTGCAGCGCCGGCAAGCTCTCGCTGCGCAGCTGCACAGAGCCGCGCAGCACCGAGAGCAGCGCACCGTGGTCACGAGCAGGCGTAAACAGAGACTTGCGAAGGAAGCGCACTCGCGTGAGGTCCAGGCCTTCCGGATGCACCTCATGCTGAAGGATGCTTGCGACTTCGAATGCGCCACCTTGCTCGGCTCGCCACTGGTTTTCGATGCGCTTTTCCATGTCGCGAGTCTAGCAAAGGCCACGACGACTTTTTCAATCTGCGGCTGCGCTAGCAACCGAGCTCGTCGCTACCATCTCCGCAGTCGTTATCACCATCACAGTGCCAGGCCTGCGGTAGACACACGCCAGAGGCACACTGCAGCTCGTTGGCCTGGCAGCCGAGATCACGGAGGAGCTGGCAATAGGGCGTGGCCAGGCTGCTGCTTTCGGTATCGCTGGTGACTCCCGCCTGTGGACACGACTCATCCGCCTGCCAGGCGCGCCAGGCAAAGCCACTGGCTTGCGCGAAATCGGCAAAGAGCGCGTAGCCATCGCCATCATCGTCGCGAGCGCGAAAAACCATCGGCGCCTGACAGCTCTCAGCCTGGCCTTGATCGAGTGCATCGCAGCCTGAACCGGTCTCTTCGCCAACCCGACATCGATTGAGCTGCATGATGGCTTCGTACATCTCGGCATTGCTCGAGTTCCAACAACAGGTCTTGCTCTCCTGATAGGAGAGCTCGGCGAATACGTAGTCCTCCAGTTGGCGGTACTGGGCATCGACCTCCGCCTGCGAAAGGCCCAGCTCAGAGCCGGCATCGTACAAAGCCCGAAAGAAGTCTTCGCGACGACTTCGGGCGGAACAGCTCGAGGGATGCGTGCGCAGCCACTGGCGATCGCTTTCGATCTTCGCGGCCAGGGCGGCCATGCGCGCACGCGGATCCAGGGCTGGCAGCAAGGCCTCATACTGAAGTTGGCGCTGCACCAGCGCCTCGTGGTTGGTGCTGGAGATGAAGGAAGCACCATCCTCGGCGAGCACGACATTGGTCCAGCGGCCCCCGCGCAGCTGTGCCGAGCGAAAGCGCTTGAGTCCGGCCCCGAATGCCACAGTGCCTGCGCCACCAAAGGCCTCGTGCAGGAAATAGTAGCGGGCGGCCGTGCTGCCTTCCCACAGACCCTGCCGTCTCGGCATCGAACCGGAGACCACCTCGGCCTCGCGCGTGCTGAGCTCTTGGCCATCAATGGTCACCAACTCGTCGAGCTCGCGCACCTCTTTGATGATGACCGTGTGACCGATGCCCCTTGCTTCAAAGCGCTCGATCAAGAAGTCGCCTGGAGAGAAGGAGCTCGCACGCAGGTTGAAGGTGTTAGCGGCATCGGCAAGATTGACTGAGCCAAGCGAACCGAGCTGATAGCTGAGAAAATATCCAACTCGCTTATTGAGAAAGATTTCGTCAAAGTAGGTCCCGGCGTGCGCACCGCCAAAGGCTTGCTGATCGTCCTGTGCGCGCCCCAAGATCTTCTTGGCTCGCAGCGCAGCGTCGTGCGGCCAGGTGCCAGGCGCGGCGCTTTCGTCTGGCAGCGAGAAGTCCTCATATCGATCTCGAAACGAAGGCATCTCGCGCCAGGGCCTGCCATCTGCCGTGATGATGCCCATGTGACCAAAGAAGACTCGCTCGCCGTCGGCGCGCGCCTCCATGAAGAATGGCAGGCCGTACCAGCTGGCGAAGGAGACTCGCAAGAACATCGCCAGCTCGGCGCATTCGAGCTCTGGTGCGGCGAAGCGCCTGCCTTGAGGAGTTTGCAAAACAAAGCTGTTGTCGCTCTTGTCCAGGCTCTCGACCCAGGCGCTGTATTTTTGGTCCCAACTCAGTCCACTGCTTGCGGCCCAGGCCATGCCAGCGGCGGGATCGGTGTCAGACCATGCGCGGCGCACCTCCCATACGGCGGTCGCCCGGTTGTCGAGCTCGCGCTCGGGGCCGCGCCGTCCTTGCAAGGCATCGGACTTGTCGTCGTCTGCATCTTGATGGCCGGTGCCTTCAAGGGTGGGTTTACCATTTTCGTCCAGCGCCGCTTCGCCTTGTGCGCCATCGATGTGGGCAGCACAGGCAGCGAAGAGCATCGGGACCAGGAAGAGGAATCGTTGTCTTGTCATGGCGCGCTTATCGGCAAGACAATCTTCTCGTTGTCGGCCCGGCGGCGGGGCCGGCTCGATCCGCCAGCGGCCCGGACAGCGCAAGCTCCAGTCTCGCGGCCCACGAGCCTCCGCGAAGCGATTTAACACAAAGTCGCCGGACAGCGATCTTGCTCAACGACAAGGGGTCTACGAGCGCGGCCAGGGCATGCGCCTGGCTCTCTCACTGCGCTCGCGGATGAGCTTGTAGTGGCCGTCGCTAAGACACTGCATGTCGACCAGCCCCAGGCGCTGGCGTGCCGAGCTCGCGCGCGGATCCTCGATGGTCTCGCGCAGGCTGGTGCGCAGGATCTCGATCTCCTCGGCGGAGCGATCCGCACCGGTGATCAAAGGCAAGCCAGGTGCCTGGGCCGTGAATTCGATCTCGCACAGGCGCGCGCTCAAGGCCGATCGATCGCGCTGCGCGTGCGCCCAGCTCACGCAATCGATGGCAGCCAGGTCGGCGCTTCCAGAGGCCACACTCTCCATAGACGCCAGGTGTGAACCCGTCACGATGCTCTCCGAAACGAAGGGCTCGGCCCCAACACTCTCGAAAAGATGAAAGCGCAGGGCGTGGAAGCCTGAGTAGGAGTCCCACGCATTGATGGCCACGCGCTGTGTGCGAAAGTCCGCGAGCTGGTCGCCGGCTCGGTGCGCGCCTGCCACGAGCACGCTGGCGTATGTGGCCCCGGAGCAACCGCGAAACTCGTAGCAGGGGGTCGCGACCAGCTGCGCGCCACCACAGAGGCCGGTGGCAAATGGATAGCCACAAGCCTGAGCAATCAGCAATGTAGGATCGCGCCAGACATCGACGAGCGATTCTCGCCATGAGAGTTCTTCTGGTGCCTCGAGTCCGAGATCTTGCATATGCTCTCGCCAGAGCGCGTAGAAACGCTGGCTCGCCTGTCGCTGCGGCGGAGCGTCGTACATGGCTAGGGATGTCAGCACACAGTTCCCATCACGCGCGGCTTGGGCGCACGCGCACGTCGGCAGCCTACGTGGCGCCCACCTCTCGCCACGACCTGGCTGGTCCGGTTCAACACGGCACGGGGCCGCAGCGTGTGTAAATCCTGCACCTACCCGGCCAGGGTAGTCGGATTTTCGTAAAAATGCATGGCGCAAGCGGATGACTAGCTCGGCTAAGATAGCCGGAACGCTCGCAACGAGCTGCCGGTCGAAGATGCCATGAATCGATGTAGTCACGCCTCCTGGACATGTCTTAACCTCTCCCGGGCTCTCTCCCGGTCGCTCTCCCTGACCGTCTCCCTTGTTGTCTCCCTTGTTGTCTCCCTTGTTGTCTCCCTTGTTGTCTCCGGGGGGCTCTGCCTCACAGGCTGTGCTCCTGCGAGTTCAAGGCCGCCGGCAAATCCATACGCCTATCAACCAGCATCGCAGGACTCACGTGCGAACCGCGACTGGCCCTTCGACGGCCCAAGCGAGGGTGATTTTGTTGACGAGGCAGGTAGCGGCGCCGGGGACTCGACCAGCGAGGAGGTCGGCGACGATTCCTTCGATTCCTACGACAGCGATAGCTACGACGAGGGCGATTTTTACGACGATGGCGGCTCGGAAGGCGATTTCTCCGATCAAGACTTTGACGACAGCGCGGGCGACGACGACTTCGGCGACGACGACATTGACGACGAGGAGTAGGCCTGTAAGGTTCGCCTCTCCGTCGCCCTGCTCGCCCCACGCACCGCTGAGGACTCGACCCTATGCTCGTTAACGTCACCAATGAAGAGCTTCACATGCCTGCACGGCGAATCGCCCCGGGCAGCTTTGAGCCGGCGCGACACTTCTATCCACGTGCACTGAACGCCGAGCTGCACCCGCTGGTGCGCTTCTTCCTGAATCTCTCGACGGATCGTCTAGTCGCTCGCTACGCGCACCTGCATCCCAAAGTGGTGCCTGGCGATCTGCACAACATCCTGACCCAGGAGCCAAAGTTCTTTCGCTGGTCGGGAGCCGACCTCTTCAACGTGACCACCGAGCAGGGCAATCGCCACATGGTGGTGCTCGAGACCAACTCCTGTCCCTCGGGCAATAAGTCGATGCCGATTTCCTCCGAAGAGCTGGAGCAAGGCGGCTATCGGGTGCTCATGGAGACGGCTTTTGTGCCGCTCTTGGCGCGTCGAGGACTTCCGGAAGGCGGCCTGGCTGTGATCTTCGACAAGAACGCGGTCGAAGTTCATGGCTATGCGGCGGCGCTCGCCGACTTGACGGGCGAACAGGTCTGGGTGTGCCCCTTCCCAAGCGAAAGCCCGGATCAACACGCTCGCTTTGATGATGGCCTGCTCTCGGTGCGCGACGTCGAGGGCAAGTGGCATCCCATTCGCGCCGCCATGCGCTACGTGACGCAGAAGCCCTGGTCGCGCATTCCCGTGTGTTCAAAGACCCTGGTCTTCAATCCGCCGATTGCCTGTCTCGCGGGCGGTCGCAACAAGCTCTTGGCGGCCAAGGCCTATGAGTTCTACAACGCCGAGTTGATGGACAGTGGCCTTGAGATTCGCTGCCCTGAGACCGTGCGCGACGTGAGCAAGGCCGAGATTCCCTTCTGGGTCAAACGCTTCGGTGGCAACGCGGTGGTCAAGAATCCCTACTCCAATGCCGGGGTCGGCGTGTACACCATCGTCGGTGAAAAAGAGCTGGCTGCTTTCATGGAGCGCGACTACGCCTACGATCAGTTCATCGTGCAGGCGCTCATCGGCAATCACCGTTGGAGCTCGACGACGCAGCGGGGACGCCTCTTTCAGGTCGGCACCGTCCCGAACAAGCGCGGCGAGATCTTCGTGGCCGACTTGCGCATGATGATCTGCGGCGGCAAGGACGGCTTTCGGCCGCTGGCTACCTACGCGCGGCGCGCGCCCAAACCGCTCCCAGAAGACTTCAACCGCGGCGCGTCCTGGGATGTGCTCGGCACCAATCTGTCCACCAAGACGGCAGCGGGCTGGTCGACGGATGCCGATAGACTTTTGATGATGGATCGCCGCGACTTCAACCAGCTCGGGGTCGGTCTCGACGATCTGGTCGAGGCCTATATCCAGACCGTCTTGTCCACGGTTGCCATCGATCGCATGGCCCAAAACCTCATCAATCAAAAGGGCCGACTGCGCCGCAAGCTCTTCCGATCGCTCAATGATGACGAGCGCTTGATGGAAGAGCTGCTCGAGGCCTAGCAGGCTGCTAGCGAGTGCGAGCTGCGGCTAGCAATCTGGCTCGCCGGAAGTCTTTCCTCGCGTAAGCGGCGATCGCTTGGCGTAGAATCGCTACAGGTTCCGAACAAGTCGAGGCGGTCATGCAGATCAAGCGCTTTTGTGCTCGTGTCGTGTTGCTGGTCGCCCTCATGGAGGGGGCGTGGGCCTGCGGCGAAGATCCTCCCACGGCGCTCGAGTCGTTTGCCGACGGACAGCGACTGCGAGCACAGTATGTCGAGTTCGCGGGCGGCGCGACGCTCTTTCGCGGGTTCTTCGATACGGCGCGTGGCGAGCCCTGCGGCTTCGATGGTCTGGTCGGCCCGAGCGGCGCCGACACCTGCTTGCCGGCCAGCACGATCAATCGCAGCTACGTCCGCGACTTCGCCGACGAGGCGTGCACCGAGCCCGCCGTGTCCGTGCCCGGAGCCACGACCGCGATCGTGATGCTGCCGGCCAACGCCTGCGACGCCGAACCGGAGATCTTCGAGCCGGGCGACGTGCTCGCAACCCACTATCAGCTCACAAGCGACGGCAGCTGCGTCGAGTCAAGTCAGGGGCCCGCGCTGCGGCGGCTCGGCGCCTCCGTCCCGCTCGACAGCTACGTGTCGGCCCTCCCGGTGCGCGACCCGACCGGCGGCCGGATCGACGCGCTCACGCTGGTCGCCGCAGACGGGGCGCGCCAGGTGCTCGCCGGCTGGGACGTCGAGCGCGAGGAGAGCGTCGAGCAGAGTTTAGAGGCCGAGCCCACGGTCTGGGCCCCGCGGGGCGTTGCCTACGACGACTCGGGCGTGTTCTCAGACGCCACCTGCACGCGCGCCGTCGCCCGCAAGTTCGGGTCGTCCGCGCGATGCCCGGTGACGACGATCCTCGGGCCACAGCTGCGCGCGGCGGGGATGCGCATCGAGCCTTCGGCGCTCTTCGCCCGCGATGACACCGGCAGCTGCGCTCCGTATCGAGGTCCCAAGGACGACCTCTTCTTCGAGAGGGGGGAGCTCATCGCCGCCGACGCGTTCGCCGAGCTGGCCATCGTGGAGCTCGGAACCGGCCGCATTCGACAACGAGTGGCAGCGTCGCCGGAAGGGACCGGAATCGTCCCCATCGGCACCGGTCAGTCGGCATTCTTCGACACGACCACCAACCAGCCCTGCGAGGTCGTGAGCGTGAGCGACGGTACGGCGCGTTGCCTGCCGCCGGTGTTCGAGAGTTTGTACTTTGCTGACGCGGCCTGCACACAATCGCTGTTGCAGGCATACGCGCCAGCTGCGGCGCTGGTGACCATCGCCACCTACCCTGGCGGCGATGCGCCTCCGACCCACGCCGTGCGGCATGTGGGCACGCAGTATCTGGACCCCGCGCTTTACGCTCAGGTGTCCTCCGTGTGCACGCCGGTTGTGCGTCCCGACGGCTTCGACTATTTCTTGCTCGGCGAGGCGGTTGCGCTGACCGAGTTCGAAGCCGCCCTGGTGCATGAGTAGACACATCCGCGCAGCCACACCAGGACGCCCGCGCAGCGCTCATGGCGCAGCGCGTCGCCATCACAGGCTGTGAAAGAGGGCCTGCAGATCCTCGGCATCGAGGTGGCTAACGCCGCCTTCGAAGAGGGCCGAGTCGGTGAGCTCTTGCTTCTGGCTTTGCATGACCGAGATGCGCTCTTCCAGGGTGTCGCGAGCAACCAGCTTGTAGACCATGACCTTCTTGTCCTGACCGATGCGGTGCGCGCGATCGGTCGCCTGTCGCTCGACCGCCGGATTCCACCAGGGGTCGTAGTGAATGACGGTGTCGGCACGGGTCAGGTTGAGGCCGACGCCACCCGCTTTGAGACTGATGAGGAAGACGGGCGCCTCGCCGTCCTGAAAGCGTCGGATGATGGACTCGCGATCGCGGGTAGCGCCCGTGAGCTTGAGATAGCCGATATCAGCCTTCTCGCACTCGGCCTCGATGATCTCGAGCATAGAGGTGAACTGCGAGAAGACCAGCACACTGCGACCGGCATCGACCAGCTCGTCGAGCATGGACATGAGTTTCTCGAGTTTGGCCGAGCTTTTGACACGCTCGGATTGTGCAGTCTTGAGGAGGCGCGGATCGCAGCAACACTGGCGCAGGCGCAAGAGCGCATCGAGAATGATGAGAGAGGAGGCCTGCACCCCGCGCTCCTTCAAGGCGTCGCGCACTTCTTTGTCCAGGATGATGCGCAGGCTCTCGTAGAGGTCGCGCTGAGCAGTATCGAAGCTGATGCGCTCGACGATTTCGGTCTTCTCGGGCAACTCGACGTCGACCTGCGCCTTGCTGCGACGCAAGAGGAAGGGCCGCAGTCGCTTGCGCAAGAGATCCAGGGCCTCGGTGTTGCCGTACTTCTCGATCGCGGATCGGAAGACGATGCGAAAGCTGCTCTTGCTGCCGAGCAGACCGGGCATGACCAGATCTGCCTGTGACCAAATCTCTCCCAGGTGATTTTCGATGGGAGTTCCCGACACGCAGAAGCGGCTGTGCGCTTTGAGAGTCTGCACCGCGCGCCGAAGCTTGGTGTCGGGGTTCTTGATGGCCTGCGCCTCGTCGAAGATGACACTGGTCCAGGGAATCGCCGACAGAATCTCGATGTCGCGCAGAAGGGTTTGATAGGAGGTGAGGATGAGCGGCGCTTTGAGCAACTCCTCCACCGACCTGGCGCGGCTGGAGCCGAGATGCACGATGCTCTTGAGCTTGGGCGTGAAGTGCCCGGCTTCGAAGTGCCAGTTGCCGACCACGCTGCGCGGCGCCACCACCAGCATCGGTGCTTTGACGCTGAGCTTGCGAGCAGCTCGCAAGCCCTCGGCGAAGGCCAGAAGCTGCACCGTCTTGCCAAGGCCCATGTCGTCGCACAAGAGGCCGCCATAGCCGGCGTCGTGCAAAAAGCGCAACCAGGCCAGGCCCTGCCGCTGATAGGGGCGCAGCTCGCCAACAAAGCCCTTGCTCTCCTGCCTGGGCGCAAGCTCAGTCAAGGCTGCCAGATCCTTTCGCACTCTCGCCAGCGCGGCGCTCTCGCTGTACTCGCCCGCCTGCTCCTCGAAGAGCGCCGGCGCGCTGACGCTGGGAATGAGCAGCTCTTGATCCTTGTTGAGTCCACGCAAGCGCAACTCGACCAATGGGCGCACCCAGCGCTGCAGGCGATCTTTGGGCACGTAGACCTGCTCCCCGGATGGAAGCGTCACGTTGATACCCGCCGCTTGCACCCGCCCGAACTCGCCGTCGCTAAAGTTGATGCGGCCATCGCGAATGGCGGCCAAGAGCATTGGCAAGAGATCGATCTGGCGACCGTCGATGCTCACGCCGATTCCAAAGGAGAACCAGGCGTGCTCCGACGATACCGGGCGCAGCTCCTGCACCCACTCGGTGGGCATGAGGGGCACTTCGGCGGGCACGTCCTCACTGACCTCGCACAGCCATCCCTGTGCGCTCAAGGCTGGCACTAGCTCCTGCGCGATGTAGCGGGCGGCTTGCAGAAACTCCTGCCCGGAGCGAGAGAAGCTCAAGTCGATGGGCGCCGCCTCGATGAGCGCGTCGAGCTGGGCCAGGTAGCGGCCCTCCTCGGCCAGGCTGCGCACGATCTCTTGCGCTTGCTCACCTCGCGACCGGCCCCATGCTGCCAGTGGAAACTGCACATCGCCGTAGACGGCCTCACTGCGCAGGACCAGCTCCGAGTGTCCTCGCCTGCGCTCGATGTCGACGGCCAGGAGTGGGCGCAACTTTGGGCCTTCTGGTATCGCAACCGGCTCGGGAAAGAGCAGCTCGGCTTGCTCGGGCAGGAGAATGCCGCGCAGACTTATCTCGGCGGTGGCCAGCATCGAGCGCGGCACGCCGGGCCCGCGCACCAATTTCTGCACCACGCTGGCGGGCAGACCGAGCTGTAAGAGGCCTATGCTGCGACTGGCGATGTCGACATAGAGGGGCTCGCGTGCAGCCAGCAGCACCAGGCCTGCATCCAGTCCCAGGCGAAAGAGCTGGTCTTGCCCGGGAATCTCTCGCCAGCCCAGTTGCTCGCTGCGCGGCTCCCCCCAGCGCAGCGACATGCCGTGCACGTCACGCCAATAGAGCCGACGGGTGGCGGCCAGCTCTTCGAAGATGCTGGCGTCGAGAAACTCAATCCCAAGGGAGGCCTCTCCCGACGAGGCGCGCGCCAGCGAGCGCACCATCATCATCAGGCGCAAGTCGTTGCTCGAGATCCAGCTTGGCAATGATTGCGACACGCTATCGATCGAGATCGTCGACGAGCGCGCCAGCCCTCCCCGCTTGAGGATCTTGGTCCGATGAAAACTAAGAGTTGTTCTATAGTCAGCATCGCCGAGCAGGTAGGCCAGGATGGCACTGGGTGCGGGCGCCGCAGCTTCAGTGACCTCGTGGCCCAGGTCGGCCAACCATTCGCCAACCACCTGCGCCTGATAGTCCTCTTCCTGAAGTTCGAAGCCCTCCTCTTCGAGCTGGAAGGCGACGATAGCGGCGGCGGCGGCGTGCTTGCAATCAACGGCCACCGGGCACGAGCAGCTGCCGCGCAACCAGTCGCCGCTCGGGCCGCAATCGACCGTGACCACATAGGTCTCGGCACCACGCACCTTGGCGACGATCGGAAACTCGTCGGCCTTGACCAAGGCGACGCGCTCGTCCATGGCGTACTGCAAACCACGATGGAAGGTCTTGGCGTCGAAGTGCTCGGCGACCCGCAGTATCGCGTTATCGGAAAAGGTCAGCACGAAGGGCCAGGAACGCGCGACAAGGAAACGAGCTATTCGGGCTTGGGCCCGAACTGAATGGCGCCGCCGGGCAGGAAGTAGAGAATGTTCATCGTGCCATCGGCGACCGTGGGCACGTGCCAGGAGTTGGGACCGTAGACCGTCCAGCCCGCTGGCTTGCCGTCGAAGCGCGGCGAGCCGGAGACCGCAAAGCAGAGATCGAATTCACCGTTGGGATGGGCATGGCCGGGCCCAGGGCCCTGCATGCGCACGGCGTCGATGCTCATGGCGCTCTTGCCGACACTCTTTGCCACGCGCGAGTAGCTGACATCGGGACCGCCATCGCGATCGCAGAGGGACTTGTCAGCCACGCCGCTGGCAAAGAGAGCTGCGATCGCCTGCATGGCCGCTCCGTCGACGGGAAAGCGCTCGTTGAGCTGCTCTTGCGCCCCCGGCTCGGATGGATCCAGCCCATCGAGAAAGTCGATCACGGGAGCGAGAGCATCTTGCAGGCTGTTGGTCATGTCGTGGCCGACTCTATCAAAGAGGCACGCCAAAGGCCTGGAGCGCCAGGCGCAGCTCTGGGGCCGATCTGCATAACCTAAGGGTATCGCCAGCATAAGCATTTGCCGGCGGGCTGGGCGCGATGCTGGCGCCACCGAACCAGATGGCTCGACCGCCGACGCCGAGCACGCCCTGCACGTCGGCGCTCCACGAGTCGCCGATATGCACAAAGTTGGCTGGGTCGACATCCAGCTTGCGCCCGGTCCACCTGAAGATTTCAGGGTCGGGCTTGGCGACACCCAAAAGTCCCGAGTCGGCGATGCACAAGAAGTCATCTTGCCAACCGAGCTCCTCGATGAGCTGGCGCAGGCGGCCCTCGGAGTTGGAAATGATGGCGACCTTCGTGCCGGCGGCTGCCACCGCGCGCACCACCTCGATCATGCCCGCGATCGGTCGTCGCCAGAGGTTGTGCACTGGCTGTTGCGTCCACAGCCACTCGACCTCGTCGCCTAGCTCGCCAGCCGAGAGTTGCGCGTCGCTGCGCCGCAAGATTTCGCTCATGAGCAGGTGCCAAGGGTGCGCCGTGTGCGCGCAGGCCGCGTCGTAGAGCTCCCAGGCGGTGGGCAAGGCCAGCTCGAGCGAGGCCGCACTGACCTGCACGCCGCGCGAAGCCAAACGATCACTTAATAAGTCGCAGTCGAGCTCGGTCAGTGTCTGACCGACGTCGAAAGTCACCGCAAGCGCGCTACCAGCCATGCCCCTGCCTACCATGGATGCTC
>JAHEAK010000501.1 GCA_024642805.1 Kofleriaceae bacterium
GACGGCAAGGGCATCATGCCCTCGCGGCACGTCGGCATTGCCCTGGACACCGCCGGCATGGGGCTGTGGCGCTGGGATGCGCGCGCCAATGCCATCCATCTCGACGTGCGCGCCTGTGTGATACATGGCCTTCTTCCCAACAGTGCCGCTCACATCGCGATGGAAGAATTCTTAGCTCTGATTCACGTCGATGACCGCGCCAGCATTCGCGAAGCCTGGAACGACAGCAGTCCAGGCGAGTTTCGCGAGTTGGAATATCGGCGCGTCTTCAGTGATGGCTCGACGCGTTGGATCTCTTGTAGTGGCACCTTTTTGGTCGGCAAGGGCAATGTGCAGTCCGCCGCGCTCGGTAGCTGTTTCGATATCACTGAGGACAAGTACCTCTCGATGCAGCTGATGCAATCGCAGAAGCTAGAAGCGGTTGGTCAGCTCACGGCCGGCATCGCTCACAACTTCAACAATATTTTGAGTGCCATCTTGCCCAACCTGCAGATGGCCAGGCGACACGTGAGCGCGGATGGCGAGAAGTTCCTTCGCAACGCCAACCTCGCAGCCGAGCGGGCCACCGATCTGGTCGCCGAGCTAATGGTGGTCGCGGGCCGCAAAGAAGGGCAGGCGCGTCAGAGCTTGGACCTGTACGAGGTCTGCGAGCGCGTCACTCGTATCTGTCGCACGACCTTTGGTGGCTGGATTCAGCTAAACATCGAGTTCGAGCAGGAATGCCCGTTGGTGCTCGGCAACGAGAGCCAGCTCGAACAGGTCTTGCTCAACCTCTTGCTCAATGCGCGTGACGCCTTCGAGGCGGCGTCGATATCCTGCCCCCACATCGATATCGAACTCAGCTCGCAAAGCAGCCCAGAAAGTGGCTCGCAAGCGGTCTTGCGAGTCATCGACAACGGACCAGGTATGAGCGAGAGCACCCTGGCGCGCGTCTTCGAGCCCTTCTTCACGACCAAGGGGGCCGGCACCGGGCTTGGCCTGGCGACCGCGTACGCCATCATCAGTGATCACGGCGGCACGATCAGCTGCTGGTCCAAGCCCGACAGAGGTACTCGCTTCGATATCCTTCTGCCCGCGCACGAAGGCGAGATTGTCGCTCCGGCGCCTGTGCTGCGCTCGTCCTTCGTCGGTGGCCAGGAGCGAATCTTGGTGGTCGATGACGACAACCTGGTGAGACGGGTAACCACCGAAGCTCTTCGCGAGGCCGGCTACGAGGTCATCGAAGCAAGCGGCGGCAGCCAGGCCATCGAGGTGCATCGCGACATGAGCATCGACCTGGTAGTGCTCGACATGGTCATGCCAGAGCTCACAGGCGATCAAGTGCTCCAGGCTCTGCGGCTAGAGAAGCCAGGCACGCGCGTCCTAATCTTCTCGGGCTTCGCCAACTTCAAGGCCGAGAAGCTCGACCGAGTTGGGCTCCTTCAGAAGCCAGCTGGCGTCAACGACCTCTTGCAGGCGGTTCGTCGCGAGATCGATCGCGATCTCATCAACTAAGAGTGAGGCGAGAGCACGCCTCGCTTCGGGTTGCCCACGAGGCACATCTGCGCGTGCCTTAGCGGGGCGCGTAGATGTCGATGCCTAGACCGCTGAGACAGGTCGTGCCTTGCTCGACGATGTCATTGAGAGTGCGCGCCTCTGCTTTGGAGGGCTGGTCGTCGCGATAGTCCTGGACGAGCTTCCAGAAGCGGTCTCTGGCCTTGCGCGCACAGGCTTGATCCTGACACTTGCAGGCGCTGATGCGCCACGAATCGAGCTCCGAGCGCGAGTCTTTGGCGCAGGCGGGCAGCAGCAGTCCGCCCATGAGGGCGATGGAACAGAGCGCTTTCATGATGGTCTTGGAGAGTTGCGGGGAAGGGGGAAGGGGGCCGCTAGCACGAGACTAGGCTCGCACGACGAAGAGGGAGTTGTAGCCGTGCTCGTCGGTCTTGAGGGTGATGACCCGCGAGTGCTTCTTGAAGACATAGACCTTGCCCCACTCGTCGCCACTGGTGCTGACGGGCTTGCCAAACTTCTTGCCAAGCGCGCGCAGGAGTTCCGCGCCGGTGCTCATGTCGAGGTCCAGATCGACAGTGATGCTCACGACACGCTGATTCTCGGTAGCGAGCAAGATCTGCACGGGCGCGATGCTGTTGGCGATCGCGGGTCGGCTGAGGATGATGTCGCCGCCGGCACTCTCACTCAAGAGTTGCTCGAGCTCATCGCCGTGCAGCTCAAGGAGATCCGAGCTCTCGAAGCCAAAGAGCTTGGCCTTGGGCGCGATCAAGTCCGATAGTTCCTGATAGGGGCTGAGCAGCACGCTGGCGTAGCCATCCCCATTGCCGGTGTTGAGCTGTGCCTGCAGCCTGGCGCTGGCGTTCTGCCACATGGCCACGCCCCCGTACCACTGGTCGATATTGTCGAAGCTCGGCGTCCCCCACTGGGTCTTGAGCGAGCGCAGGGCGCTGCCGTCATCCGGAAAGCGCAGGTAGATCGATTGCAAGACTTCGCCTTCGAAGGCCAGACTCGCGGTGGCCTCGGGATAGCCGGGGAGCTCGACCATCCAGTCCTCGAAGGAAGGCTTGTTGGCAAGCACGCTCTCGACCTTGTCGCCGAAAGCAATGCCGCGAAAGAAGCCACCCACGACCGGTGACTTGCTCTTGCCGCCATCGAAGAGGATGTCATCGAAGAAGGACGTGCCCATGCTCGGCACCTGCGGTGCTGCGGGTACATCGTCGGCAGGATACCCATCGTCCTCCTGCAGATCGTCGCCGTATGGATCTACATAGGAAGGTTCCGGGTAGGCAAAGTCCTCTGAGCCTGGATAGTCACTCTCGTGGTAGTTCGACTCTTTGTAGTAGTCGTGGTCCAGAGCCGCAAGCACATCGTCCGCATCCGCGTAGGGATCCCCGTCGGCGTTGGCATCCTGGTAGATCGCGATTCCGAAGGGAATCATGAGCACGGAGATGAGGATGGCCGAGGAGCGATGGTGAGTTTGCATGGATGCCTCCGGGAGCGGCCTGTGGCCCGCAACCCATGCAGTCTAGAGCCGCTTTGGGCGGCCGGGTCGCAGTAATTTTAGAAAAAGGCCTCGTATTCCAGGCGCAACCAGTGCTCGGGATTGGGTGAGCGGGTCATGGTCGAGGCTCGATTGTCCAGGTGCAGCACCAGATCGTAGCGAAACTGCAGGTTATCGCGCCGGCGCAGCCGGTAATTGATGTCGACGTAGCTCCACAGGCTCTTCTCCAAGTAGGTCGAATCGGAGATATCCTGGTACAGGAAGCGCGAGCGAGCGCGCACCCGAAAGAGTGGATGCGGCTTGCTGGTCACGATGCCGACCAGGGCCACGTCCTGGCGGTACTTGCCGTCGTAGTGCGAGTCGTCGACCAGCTGGTGTTGGTACTGCAAGTCGAACCAGGTCTCGCGATTGAGGTCGTAACGCATGCGGCCAGTGGCCTGCAGCTTCTGACCTGCGCAGCTGAGTGGGCCGTCGGGACCGATGTCTGTCTCGGTGCCTTCAAAGCACTCGTCGCGACCGTTGCGGCTGAGGTCCTTGTCTTGGTACTGCATCCACAAGCCCCAGGTGACTTCGTCGTTGGCTTCGACGTCGCCGCGCACGAAGGCCTGCAAGGCGTTGACGGAGTCGGATGGCGAGTGCCAGTAGTCGAGCTTGGTGCGCACTCGAAAACGTTTGTCGAACTCGCCGACGTACTGCACGCGACCACCAACCTCATCACGGGCTCGCGATCCTTCGAATTCATCCGCGGCAGCGATTGGTCGGGCGTGCGGATTGGCGAAGTTTTCATCGTAGTAGCGGGCGGAGACCTCGACCTCATTCTTGTCCCATGCACTGACCGTGCGCAGGATGCCGCCCAAGCCGCCACCGCCAGGCATGCCATCGAAGCTGCGAGTGACCTCGGCCAAGACATCCGTCTTGCCAATGCCCTTGGCCGCATCGACACCAATGGCTCCAAAATCGCCGCCGTAGGGCATTGTCGACCACTCTTGGAAATCGAGGTCCATGCCCTCGACGAGCCAGTCGACGTGCGAGCGATAGGTGGTCACGCCAACGTGCGCGCGAGTGTCAAAAGCATAGGTGGCGTTGCCGCCAACGATTCGCTCCGCAAAGACATCGGGAAGAGTCTGAAAGGAGTACTGCGTGCTGAGATCCAGAGGATCCATGGCCGTGCGGAACACCACCGGTGCTTTGCACTCGTCTGTCTCCAAGCGCGGGTCGTCGCAGATCCCACGATCGTAGAGCTCGTACTGATAGATCGATCGCGGCTGATAGGAGGCAAAGCCCTGCAGCTCGACTGTGCCCGTGCCGACGTGCAGTTCGTGCACCGAGGCCGCAGCACCTAGCAGGCCATCGCGCGCTCGAAAGTCGGGCGTGACGTAGGTGTAGTTATCGGAGGGGCAGGGGGTGACCGTGGTCTCGCCCTGGCTCTCCTTGCAGTCGCGGGTGAGCTCGGAGCCGCGAAAGACGTCACTGTCGCCGTAGAAACCGTGCGGGTCGCTGCGGTTGGTGTTGTCGAAGGT
>JAHEAK010000502.1 GCA_024642805.1 Kofleriaceae bacterium
ATCCGAGACCACGGCGCGCTCGACGGCTGGCGCCTCTTGGGTGCGCAGGGAAGGAAAGCGGTTCTCGAGCCAGCGAGCGGCTTGTGGAGCCCACTGATCGTTGAGCTTGGTGTAGAGACCTGGAGCCTCGCGGCCGATGCGGGCAACGTCTCGCGACAAGCGCGGCAAGAGGATCAACATGAACACGGCGATGAGGCCGATGATGACCAGGTAGCAGACCAGAATGGCCGCGCCTGTGGGCATGCGATGCGAGCCGTCGCTGCGCACGGAGAGGCGACGCACCAGTGGAGAGAGAATGAAGGCAATGAGCAGCGCAAAGATGAAGGGCAGCACCACCTGGCGGGCCAAGAAGACGATAAGAATGCAAAAGGCCAAAAAGCCCCACAGCTTGGCCGTACGCCGCCACCAATCGGCCGCGCTCTGTCGACGGGAACGCACGCCTGCGCCCGACTCTTCGCTCTCGTCTATGTCCTCGTCTTGCGCCAAGGTTTCAGTGCCTCACCGGGGCCATTAAAACACTCAAGCTCGAGCCTTTGGGCCTCTGGCACGAAAGATTCGACGACGAAGCGCTAGCTAGTCGAGATCTTGCTCGGATTTCGACGATTCCGAAGGAGTGCGACCAAGGGCACTGCTGAGCCATTGACCAGCACGGCCAAGTGCTGATGGCCGCGACTCGGCTTTCTGCAGCGCATGCATCGACAAACCCGATTCGAGTCTGGGCACCGGCAGAGCATCACCCGATGGCAAGAGGCCTCGCTCCTCGGCACGCCGTTCGCGAGGCTCCTGCGGGACAAGCGTTGGACTTGCTGCGGTGTCGCGCACCACACTACCCCAGTTGCGACAGCGCTCGCAGCGCCAGAAGAAGTACGAGGAGCGATAGTCACACTGCGAGCAAGCCCAGGAACTGACCAGGGCGGAGGCTAGGAGGCCCTCGCTTCCAACCAATGCATCTAGCTCGCTTTGTATGCGATCGGAATCGCCAGAGCGAAGGGCCAGACGCGCCGACGCGACGCGCGCCGCCAGAAGCTTGGGATTCTCGCGAACCAGGGTCTCCACCTGCTCACGCGCTTGCCCGTCGTCGAGATCCACTTGCATCTCAGCGGATGCCAGCGCCAACAAGGGTTGTGCCCCCGTGTGCTCCTGAACCTCGCTGAGAGCCGCAACCACCCCACGCGTTGCCTCCTGCTTGCGAGTGTCGTCGGAAGCCTCGGCATGCAGCTCTAGTTCCGCGGCCTGCAAAGGCCCCGCAAGGTAAGCGACAAGCTCCGGGCGAACCGAGAGGGCCTGGCGAAGACGTGCGCTTGCCCCCTGCCAATTGGCTTTGGCCGCGGCAAGCTCCGCCGAGGCAACCAGCAGATGAGCACTGTCGTCATCAATGCGTTCGGCGTCCCGCAAGAAACGCTTGGCTGAGTCGAGGTCGGCATTCTCGATGGCGCGCTGTGCGGCCGCACACAAGAGGTGATGCTCGCGCTGGGAGTCGCCCGTGCCCTCGAGCTTGGCGATTCGCTTCCAGGTCGATGCGGCTTCGGCGAAGCGTCCTTGCTCCTCGTAGAGCCCACTGAGGGCACGCAGCGCGCCGATGAGCTTGGGGTCATCGCTCAGGCAATCCTCCATGGCTCGCGTGGCGCGTCGTGGCATCCCAGCGGCGCGAAAATCGAGACCGAGCTGATAACGGGCGCGCAAACACTGCTTGCGATTGTCACGGGAACGCAGCTCGATGGCCTGATGCACTCGAATGGCCCGCTCCCACTCGCCGCGGTTCCTAAACAGAGCGCCAAGCGCAAAGTAAGGCTCGACATCGTCGACGTTTTCCGCGACGACAGCGACCAACTCGGCGACAGCGGCGTCGCGTTCGCGAGCCAAGAGTAAGTTGATGGTCTTTACATAGGAGCGCGCATGGCGTGCGGTTCGCTTCAGTGCCCGATCATCAGGCACGTAGTAGCGGCCAACCAGGATGCCCGCCGCAAGCCCACCCAGGCCCAGCGCAAGCAATATGATGGCGGTCATGAGCCATCCCCGCTGGCCAGCAGGGCGCGTTCCTCGGTGAAAGAAAGCGCCGCGCGCGCATCGGCGTCGGGCGTCTCGGGCAGATCTTCCAGCGGTGCCGGCGCCGTAAATGGCAGGTTGCGCAGCTCACTGAGCTCGCGCTCGAGCTTGCCGATGAGCGCCTCGTACTGGCGGCGCCGCCACACGTAAAACATCGACCACACCAGGAGCCCGGTCAGCGTGGCCACCGTCAATAGCCAGCCGGCGATGAGCGCGGGTATCCACAGCTCGAGCTCGGGGTCACCGAAGACATTGGCGAGCCAGGGCGGCATGGTGGCAGGCACCCAACCGTTGTTGGCGACTAGGAAGAGTCCTATGCCCACGCCCATGACCACGAGCGACACGACGAGCGCGCCCACAGCCGCAAAGCGTAGCCACCGAACCATCGCGACAATTGTACAACGTCTGCCAGCCTGCCCTAACTTAAACAAAAAAACGCCGACCCATGGCCGGCGTTTCTCTGTGAGCAGATGGCCGCTTATTAAAGCGGCTATCGATTTGCTAGCTACTCGTCGTCTTGAGGAGCGATGTTGCCAAGCTTCTGGCGCATGACGTCGCCAAGAGTTGCACCACCGGTGTTGTTGCTGATGGTGTAGCCCTGGGCATCCGCCATCTCTTGCGAGCGAACAGCCGCTTTGATGGAGAGACCAATTTTGCGCTCGGCGGCGTCCATGCTGATGATCTGGACTTTGACTTCCTGACCCTCGGTGAGGATGTCGTGTGGATCGTCGACGCGCTCCTCGGAAATCTCCGAGACGTGCACCAGGCCTTCGATGCCCTTCTCCACTTCGACGAAGGCGCCGAAGTCGAGAATCTTGAGCACTTTGGCATCGACGATTTTGCCGATCGGGTACTCAGCGGGGATGCGGTCCCAAGGATCGCCAACCAGCTGCTTGATACCGAGCGAGATCTTTGGCTTGTCGCCGTCGTCGGTGTCGATGTTGATGAGCACGGCCTCGACGTCATCGCCCTTCTGATACAGCTCGGAAGGATGCTTGACGCGCTGGGTCCAGCTCATATCGCTGATGTGAACCAGACCGTCGATGCCCTCTTCGATCTCGACGAAGATACCGAAGTCGGCAATGTTGCGAACCTTGCCCTTGACGACCGTACCGGCTGGGTACTTCTCGTGAAGCTGCTCGTATGGGTTGGCCTCGAGTTGCTTCATGCCCAGCGAGATGCGGTTGGCAGTGACGTCGACATCGAGCACAACGGCTTCGACGACATCGCCGACAGCAACCATCTTGGATGGGTGCTTGACTCGGCGAGTCCACGACATCTCGGAGACGTGCACGAGGCCTTCGATGCCCTCTTGCAGCTCGATGAAGGCACCGTAGTCCTTGAGGGACACGACCTTGCCGCGAACAACCGTTCCTGGCACGTAGGTCTCGGGAGCCACCGACCATGGGTCCTCGGTGATCTGCTTGAGACCAAGCGACACTCGCTCGGTCTCGGCGTTGAACTTGAGAACCTTGACGCGAACGTGATCGCCGACCTGGAAAAGTTCGGAGGGGTGATTGACCCGGCCCCAAGACATGTCGGTGATGTGCAGAAGGCCGTCGATACCGCCGAGATCGATGAAGGCACCGTACTCGGTGAGGTTCTTGACGATACCCTCGACCACTTGATCCTCTTGCAAACGCTCGAGGGTGCTCTCTTTGAGCGCGGCGCGCTCTTTCTCGAGAAGCACGCGGCGGCTCAGAACGATGTTGCCGCGGCGCTTGTTGAACTTGATGACCTTGAACTGGAAGTTTTGGCCAAGGAAGGCATCGAGGTTGCGAACGGGGCGCAGATCCACTTGGCTGCCAGGCAGGAAGGCCTTGACGCCGCCGCGAATGGTGACGCTGAGGCCGCCCTTGACGCGCGTGGTGATGGTGCCGTCGATGAGCTCGTCGCGCTCACAAGCGGCGCTGATCTCATCCCAAACTTTGAAGCGGTCGGCCTTCTCTTTGGAGAGAACGCACATGCCGTTCTCGTTTTCGCGATCCTCGAGAAGAACGTCGACGGTGTCGCCCGCCTTGACGCTGATGGTGCCGTCGGCTTGACGGAATTCGTCGAGGGAGACTTGGCCCTCTGACTTGTAGCCGATGTCGACTATTGCGAAGTCCTTGGTTACCTGAATAACGGCTCCGCGAACGATTTCGCCTTCCTTAATTTCGTCTCGCTGTAGAGACTCTTCGAACATCGCTGCGAAGTTGTCTTCGCTTGCCATGCCTTGATCGACATCAACCATATTGGTCATCCTTAAAACTGCTAACTGCTGCGTAAAGAGTGAAAGAAATTGGCGGAAAATGCCGCCCAGGGGGCGCTGGGTACCCTCTAACGGGGCCTTTTGTCAACCAATTCCGGTGGAGAGCGCCTGGAGGCGAGCCCTGGTGAGCTCCAGCTTCAGTCCAGCTTCAGCCCCTGCTTTCGCGCTCCCGCACGGCCAGCAACATCTCGGCGACGACTTCGTCGAGTGATCGGTG
>JAHEAK010000503.1 GCA_024642805.1 Kofleriaceae bacterium
AGTACCAGGACGGGCACCAGCAGCCAGCCGCGCGCGCGTGGCTTGCCAGCAAGGAGCTCATCGAGGGAATCGTCGTCTGCGAGGGCGGGCGCGGGCGCAGGACTGGCGAGGGCCGCTAGCGTCGCTTCGTAGAGGCCGCTCATGCTTTGAAATCGGTGAGCGGGATCTTTGGCCAGCGCCTTGGCAACGATGTGGCTCCAGGCGGGCGGCAGATCGTGGCGGGTCTCACCGAGGGCGGGCGGCGTGTGATGAATGTGCTTGAGAATGAGCTCGGCGAAGGTCTTGCCTTGGAAGGGCGGGGCGCCGGCCAGCATCTGATAGATCATCGCGCCCAGCGAGTAGATGTCGGTGCGGTGATCGGCTTGCTGGGTCTTGCCCTCGGCTTGTTCGGGCGACATATAGGTGGGCGTGCCCAGGACCACGCCGGTCTGCGTGTTCATCTCTGAGTCGCTTGGCGTGTCGCGCAGCTTGGCGATACCAAAGTCGAGCACCTTCATGTGCAAGGTACCATCGGGGTAGCGAGTCAAGAAGATGTTCTCGGGCTTGAGGTCGCGGTGCACGATGCCCTTGGCGTGGGCGGCGCCGAGTGCCGAACAGAGCTGGCGCAAGATTGCCACGACTTCTTCCGCGTCGAGCGCACCGTGCTCGTCGAGATAGTCCTCGAGGCTCTGCCCTTCCAGAAACTCCATCATGATGAAGGGGCGCCCGTCGGGCAGATGGCTAAAGTCGGTGATGTCGACGATGTTGGGATGGCCAATGAGATTGACGGCCCTGGCTTCGTCGAAGAAGCGACGCACGATCTCCGGTCGATGAGCAAACTCCTCGTGCAAGAGCTTGAGCGCCATGCGCTTGTGGATGGCCGGTTGCAGGAGTTCGTAGACGGCACCCATGCCGCCCTGACCGATGGCCTTTTCGACGCGATAGCGACCGACCATGGTGCCAATCAAGGGATCGACGTAGCCCGAGGGCGGCGAGTCGAGAGTATCAGGCACCAGCGCTCATCCTTACGCTACGCAGGATACATGCTACGCTCTACTAGCGCATGATTGTTGAGTGCCCAGCTTGCGAGAGTCGCTACGACGTGAGTGGCAGGCCCGCGGGCACCAAGGCGCGCTGCCGCTGTGGGCAGGTCTTTGTGCTACCAGAGCCCTCGGCCTGGGCCTCGGCCCTGTCCTGCCCGCAATGTGGCGGAAACGTCCACGCCGGCGATAGTCGCTGCGAGTTTTGCCAAGCCGCCTTGCTGGTCAAAGCGTGCCCGCGCTGCTTTGCACGCATCTTTCACGGTGCCAAGCACTGCAACCACTGTGGCTGTCAGGTGGAAGTGGCGGCCACTGCCAACGCCGACGGCTCCGCCAAGCAGCTGGGCTGCCCGCGCTGTGAGAGTGCGCCGACGATGATTGCCCGTCTGGTCGGCGACACCTTGCTCGACGAATGCCCCGAATGCCATGGCACCTGGTTGCAAGTGGAGGCCGTCGATCGCTTGGTGAGTGAGCGCCGACAGGTATCCACCCAGGCGGTTCTCGGCATGGGTGGTCCCGCGCCGGGCTCGGCTCCCGTGCCGACGCCACCGGGTCGTGTCTATCTCAAGTGTCCCGAGTGCGAGACGATCATGAACCGCACCAACTTCGCGCAGCGCTCAGGCATCATCGTCGACACGTGCAAGGCGCATGGCACCTGGTTCGACTATACGGAGCTACCAAGTGTCGTCAGCTTCGTCACCAGTGGCGGCATCGAAGCTGCTAACGAAGCCGCGATGCGTCGAGCGAAGGAGGATGTGCGACGCGAGCGTGCCAAGACCCGCGCCATGGCCCAGAGCCTGTCTAGCGTCGATGTGAGCGATCGGCGCACCAGCTCGGCCGCATCGAGTGTGTTGGGCGGTATCTTAGAAATTATCGGAGCCGTCCTCAGCGACTGAGTCGTCATGATTCCCGTCCTTCTCATCACTGGCTTTCTCGGCAGCGGCAAGACCAGCCTGCTCAATGGCCTTTTGCAAGCGCGCCCGCACACCGGCCCCTTTCGGGAAGCGGAGGGCAAGCTCGCGCTGGTGGTCAACGAGTTTGGCGATGTGGGTATCGATGGCGATCTTCTGCCTGACGCGATGACTCGTCAGATCGAGCTGAAGGGCGGCTGCATCTGCTGTCGCCTCGACGAAGATCTGCAGAAGACCTTGCTCGAGCTGGTCAGCTCCCAGCCTGATCTGTCCGCCATCATCATCGAGACCACGGGCATCGCCGAACCGCTACCGATTTCGTGGACGCTGGCCGGCGAAGCGCTGCAAGAGCACATGCGTCTGGCGGCGGTCATTACCGTGGTCGATGCACTGGAGCACGAAACCCACCGACCGCTGAGCCCGGCCCTGGACGCACAGGTCGAGTACGCCGACTTACTCGTGCTCAGCAAGCGCGACCTTGTCGACGAGGCGCAGGCGGAGCGAGTCTGCCAGCAGGTGCGGCTGCTCAATCCGAGCGCCCCCATCCTCGCCGGTTCGACGGCAGAGAACATCAGCTCTCTTTGGCAGGCCCTCGACGACCCTCAGGAGTCCCTACAATCTGCCACTTCCGAGGCTCAGCAAATCGAGCGCCCGCGCCCGGAGCACCACTTTCATTCGGTGTCGCTCCCCATTGAAAACACATTAGATTTCGAAGTGTTAACCGAAGAGCTCGAGTCCCTCGGCGCCAGTTATTTACGCATCAAGGGCATCGCCAGGGTGGTGGACGCGTCGACGGGCAGCCAGGAGCCGCGCATGATTGCCTTCCACCGCGTGGGAGCCCGGGTCTCTGCGGAACCATGTCGCCCCGAGCTACAGACCCGCCTGGTCGCTATTGGCTCGGCCGTGGATCGCGGGGAGCTGGCGGCATGCCTAGAGGCGTCCGTGCTAGACTGAATTGTAACTGGGCTGCAATCGTGGAACACGGAGATACCCAAGCCATCACCCTGCGTGACTTGTTGATTGAAATCAAGAATGGCTACGCGATCGTGTCGCCGGTCTTGATTCGGGTGCACCGTGACGGCGCCGAGTACGACGAGACCACCACCGAGCGCACCATTACCACCAGTACTGAGCTCGATTGGACCGAAGAATACACTCGTGAGTACGCCAGCGAGGAGTTCACCTTTGTGGGCAGCAACAGCCTGGTCGGCGGCCTGGACCAGGTGGTCAGCATTGGGCGCTCGCGCAGCTGCGCGGTGCGCGTCGAGAACGAATCCGTCAGCAAGTTGCACGCTTCTATCGTCTTTGACCGCTCGAGCGGCGGCTACTTCGTAACTGACGAGGGCTCCCGCAATGGTACCTGTCTCAACGGCGAGAGTCTGATTCCCAAGATTCGCGCCGCGCTTTGGTCGGGGGCCTACCTCAGTTTTGGCGATGCGGTCTTCGTCTTCATTGATCCGCCGACCCTGCGCAAGCTCAGCCGGTTCACCAAGGCCGGCTAGGTCGCGCACATTTCCCGTGGCCAGCATTCGCATTCTACTCTGCGCAGGGCTTGTCGCAGCTCTGGCCTGCGCCTGTGAGAGCAAGCGCATCGAGCTAGTCGCCGAGACCGACGACCTGGCCGCCGACTTCGGGCGCACGGCCCTGGTCAATGCCATCGTCGAACTCTCCGAGCAACCACAAGATGCCCAGGCCTTTGCCAAGTTTGCCAATCGAGTGGGCGAGCTGCACCCTCTCTTCAATCGCGATGTCGCACGTCAGGCCGAGCTGCGACTGAGCATGCTGGCGGTTGCTCCACTGCGGGCCGGATTGGACCAGAGCCCGGAAGAGCAGATGCAGCGTTTCGCAACCACCGTGTGGCCAAGCGTCTTGCGCTTTCCCAGCTTGCCGGGCGAGAGCGTCGAGGACTACGTGCTTCGCTTGTGCAGTGATCCTCTTGCTCTTACCTGCAACAACGTCGTGCCCGAAGTTTGGCCACTGATCCTCAACGCTCGTGTCTGGCGCACACTCAAGAGCCAGGTCGATGTCGCCTACGATCGTTGCCAGTGGTGTGCTGACGATCCGAGCTTCGCCAGCATCATCGACAACACCCAGAGTGCCCACCAGCGCATGGAACTGTCGGCGCAGGAGGCGCTCGAGCGAGGACAACCAGCGGCCTGGGCCAAGGCCGGGCGGCACGCGGCGCCCCTGAGCACCGACTACGTCGTCGATTTCGGCAACGACGGCCTGGTTCGCATCGCCGATCAGGATGTGCCAGGCGGCAACTGGCGCAAAGCTATTGCCGACGCCCGCGCCCACGAGGACTTGCTGGGTCTGCACCTGCGACCGGAGCGCATGGTCCGCGACCTCTTGGAGATTCTTGTTGATGCCAAGCGCGCCGGCTACCCGCGAGTTGCTCTGGTGGTGCGCGAGAACCGCTTCCCCTACCAGGCGCAGGAATACCAACTCGACGCATCCACTCGCAACTTTCGCCATCTTGGCGTGCAAGACAGTGACAGCGTCCAGGTGCTCGTGCAGAGTCTCGACTTCGTGGCCGCGAAAAGTCTTCCACCCCCCGTGAGTGACCAGCGCGTGCCC
>JAHEAK010000504.1:0-3645 GCA_024642805.1 Kofleriaceae bacterium
CGCGACACGGCATCCCATTCGGCAGCCGTGAGTGCGATGGCGCGCCCGCCTTCCGTGCCGCGACCGTAGACGTGGAGATCGAGATTGGTGCTGGTGATGGCGAGCTCGTGCACGTCGTCGTCTATGGGCACCTGGAACTGAACATCGAGGGTGGCGAGATTGGGAGGCAACACCGTGCCGTCGCCAGGTTCGATCACGGCAGGGACCGCGCTTGGGGTCGCGTCGGCAAACCAAGTGGGTGCATCGAAGGGGGCGTCGCCGCGAACGGAGTGCAGCACGACTCTGAGGGGTAGCGACACGCTCGCACCTTCATAGGAAACCGTGACGCTGGCACTGCCACCGGTGCGAGCGTCACTGGTAAAGCCTCCCGTGTTCACGATACCCAGCTCGGCGCCTTCCATGACGAAGTCGGCGTCGGCAGTGACCTCGCGATCACCTAGGAACACGTGCAGCGGCGTCGTTAGGGCCTCGTCAAGCTCGACAGTCAACTCGATCGAAGCAGGCTCGACACGTAAGGTGGCGACCTCTTCGTTGCCGTCGACGGATCCCACATCGCATCCAGCCAGGAGCAGGAGGGTCAGTAGTGCGCGCCTGGGAAGGTCCATGCTGTTTGGGAGAGCAAGACTCATGCCCCCGCCAAGTAGTGGTTTGTGGGCCCGATTCGGCCACGGACGCGTCAATTCCGTGGTGACACGCCCACCCAGCTTCACTGGACCCCAGCGCCTGTCTCGTCGGTGGCGACAAGGCAGGCACTGGTGATCGCCCTAGCAGGTGGAGAGTGGGCCACGAGTATCATGGCGTCGAAAGGACTTGGCTCCGCGCGCACCCGCACCAGCGACTCAGAGCATCGGTACTTCGAGGTCCTTGACGAAGCGGCGTTTCGGGGCAAAGGGTTTGGGCGTTTCGTAAGGCTCGACGTCCCACCAACCAGGTCCCACGACGAGGGCATTGGCGAAGGCGTCGCCATCGAGCCAGTTTGATGCTTCTGGTGGGCGGACCAACTCGAGGGGAGCGTCGGGCAATGCCCCGGAGTCGCCGCCCTCGACAAGTGTGGCCAGAAAGGCCGCAGCGTCGAACTCGAAGTGGAAGGGCACGAAGACGGGATCCTCGTCGTCGTCTTCGTCATCCTCGTGTGCGTCTTCCGCCATGGCACGGCCAGCGCTAAGAAAAGTTCTCGATAGTCCGCCGCCCTCGAGATCGCCGACCAGTTGCCCGCAGCCCTTGCGGTCGAAGTCGAGCCTTGTGTTGGCAATCTGGATCTTGAGGAACGGCGCGGCGTCGACGAAGCTCGAGGCCTTGCCCTCCGATACCGCGTAGACTCCGACTGCGTCGGTGAGCAGGACCTTGGCACGAGGGACGCTGAAGAAGAGCTGCATCGCTTCGACCACGCTTTTGCGCGTGGGCCCGATGAAGACTTCGTCCATCAAGAGGTTGTTGTTCGCGACGAACATGCACTCGAAAACCCAGAACGTCATGACCTTCATCCTACGCCAGCGGCCACCCGGCTGCAGCTCAAGGCTCGGCCAGGCTGGCTCTAGGCGCGTCCCGATGTGGCAAGTGCACAAGCCAGGGATGAGCTCCTGATAGGCGGCAAGTCCCCCAGACAGCGGTGCGGATCGGATCGCTTTTGCCCTGTGATCGCAGGCGCCTACGTTGATCGCCGGTGGGCCCGGGGTCTGCACTAGCAGCACGGGTGCAGTATTCTCCTCTCTCGTCACTTCTTCGTGCTGGCACTTTGATGGTGGCGCTCATCCTTCTCGCCAGCGCCTGTGCAGCCGAGTTCGACCTCGGAGATCCCAGCTGTGATGAGGGGCAGTGCGACGAGTCCAGCCGCCGTCGCAACATCGCCATCGGTATTCGCGACAGCGCAGCCGGCGTGGGCATGAACAATGCGGTGCTCTTGGCAGGCATTGCCGAGGTCGAGACGACCTTGGTCCACTGCTGGCGTGACGCTCCGTGGGCGTGCAAAGGACCGGCGTCGAGCAGCTGCGGCGGTGGACCTGTCATTGCCGGCTCGGGCGATGGCGCTTGCATCAAGAAGCGCGGCGGACTGGGATTGTTCCAATTGGACGCTGGTACCCACACCCAGACCCTGGCGCACTACGGACGCGAGGTCCTGACAATCGAGGGCAACACCAGCGAAGTGGTGCCATTCCTCGTGCAGCGAGCCATTGAGTCAGTGTCGGGCGTCAACACCGAAGCACAAGCCATCAGCTGGATGAACTCTATCCGGCCTGTCGATGGCGATCCCAAGTTTGAGGCCTGGCTGCGCTTCATCTCCTGGCGCTTCAACGGTTGCCAGGGGTGCACGAGCCAAGCGAATAAGTACCGGCGAGGCACACACAAGGTTCAAAACGAAATGGGCGCAGCTTTCTGGGCTGCCACCGAAAATGCCGGAAGCGACAGCTTCATTGGCACCGACTGTGGTGCGGATGAGACCGTTTGCGACTTCAGCAGTGCCAGTGAAGATGCGATCTGTGTCGATTGGGCCGATGATGCTAGCTCCGGGCCCCACGGATTCTGTTCGATTCACTGCGAAAGCTCGTGCCCCGATCGCTTCGGTTTCGCCAGCACCTTCTGCGCAGATCTCGCTGGTGAGCCTGGTGTGTGCGCGGCCACGCCTGGGCCGGAGAATGGCTTCTGTGCTGACATCGAGGGCAGCACAGCGCAAGTCGTGCCGCAGTTCGTAGGTACGAGCGGCACGGAACCAACGTGGAAAGGCGTGTGTGCCCCTCCGGGCAACGTCAAGACCTGTGAAGCCAGCGATGGCCGCAAGGGCGAGTGCATCGACACCAGCACGATGCAGTGTGGCGGCACGATGAAATCTGGCCTGTGTCCAGGCGCTTCGAGCATTCGCTGCTGCCTCTAGGGTGGCGACTGTTCAGGCCCTCGCTTGCGGGCGCCACGGACCTATCGAGTACAGCCGGCACCGGGTATGGATGTGGTGGCATTGAGGTTCCTAGATCAGAACAGGCCTTTGGATCACGTCTCGGACTTGCCGAGTTCATCTAGCCAAGTACGGCATCCATCTGTCCAAGCGCGGCGGTGAGGCCCTCGACCATGCCCATGGCAAGCAGTTTTTCCATTGCCTCGATGCTCGCAAAGGTGGAGACCGCCACGAAGCGAGAGCCGGTGGCTGTGGCTTCGAAGCTCACGGTGATGCCCCCCTCTGGCAGCTCGGTGTTGGGCGTTCCATCCGGCTTGGCGAAGCCATCGCGTACGGAAAAACTCTTATTATCCTCGACGAACTCACAGAGCCAATAGCCATAGCTGCGCTCGCCGCTGGGACCGGTCATGTAGTAGTCGGAACGACCGCCCTTACGGACCTCGTGTCGAGTGAAGGTGGCGGGCCACTCGGGCGGCCCCCAGAAGCGCTCGAGCTGGCGCGGATCTGTCCACGCTGCCCACAGGCGCTCCACGGTGACGGGGTATTCGCCTATGGCGGTCAGGGTCAGGGTTTCGGGATTGCTTTCAACGGAACGGATGGGCACGGCTTACTCCTCGGTTTGAGACAAGACCGCGTCGAGCGCGGTCATACGATGGCACCAGAGAGCCTCGAGTTTTTCGAGACATGCACGGGCGCGGGCGATTTCTTTTGGGACTGCGACGACAAGGCGCTCACGCCCAGCCTTCTTCTTGCGGATG
>JAHEAK010000504.1:3655-4505 GCA_024642805.1 Kofleriaceae bacterium
AGTCCTCGGCGAGACCGCTCACCGAGACCGGCGCGAGCAGGGTACGGCTCACGATGTCTCGACGGGTCGGATCGGCGAGTGCGCGAAACACCGCATTGAGTCTGCGCTCTGACGAATGTACAACCATTTGGTTGTACATTAGGAGGTGGCGAGGCCCGAGTCAAGGGCGTGCTTGCCGGCAAATCAACCGTGCACCAGCAGTTTGAGCACTGCTAGCGCGTGATTGCTGAATTGTTCAGCAGCCTGCTAGGAAAGGGCCTGGCGTGCCAGGTACTTGCCGATGAGGTGCAATTGCGCCTCCCAGCCGCCTTCGTTGTTGGCAATGGCATTGGCGCGATCTTCCGGAGGCAAGGCTTCGAAGCCGCTTTCCCTGATGGTGAGACGGGTGCCCTCTACAACGGGCTCGAGTACGAAGCTCACGCAGGTGGCGGGCGCATTGGCACTGCCATTGGGATGCGCGCCAGGCTGCCATCGAAAGCTCAGGGTCTTGCCAGGCTCGATGCGCTCGATCATTAGCTCACATGGCGTCCCAACATAGGGCTCCTGATGATTGGCGATTTCTTCGTCGACCTGTGTCTTCGCGATGGTGGCTTTGACGGTCTGGCCTTGCACGAATGGACCTTCGATGCTCATGCCGAACCAGGTCCCGAATGCCTTGGAGTCAGCGATCGCATCCCATACTTGGGAAAGGGGCGAGCTGAGAGTTGCGGTCTTCTCGATGCTGTTGGGCATGGTGCACAGCATATCCAAGGCCCTCTTGCTATGCAGCTTCGCCCGGCCTATCTTCCGAACGTGGTCAACGAGCGCGGGGGCACAGAGGGCAGGGTAGAGGGTGTTGTGGCTGGCGAGC
>JAHEAK010000505.1 GCA_024642805.1 Kofleriaceae bacterium
GCCAACGGCATTCGCGGAAGTATTACCAGCTGGCTCGACGAAGCCGTCGAGATTTCCAGGCGCATGGGCATCGAAATCTAGGAATTGCTCTGGGCCGCTGCCTGGCGGCTCTTTCGCGGTGCGTGCGCAGGTCACTGCGAAATATTCCTAGTAAACTAGGAGTTTTTCGTATGACCATATCCCGGTCGGCTCTGCTACCCTGTGTGCCATGACTGGGAGCGAGGAGGGTAGTGAGCGGGACGAGAAAGACCTGTTGTGGATCGAGGCGGCGCACGACGCGTTAACTAGCATCGTCGAGACCGGGCCTGCCTACACCGAGTTGATCGGGCAGATCTTAGAACTATTATGTGGACTCTTCGACGCCGATCGCGCGTGCTACATGGGCCCCTACGATCCGTCGGCGGAGTCGTGCCTGCGTCATCATGTCGATCGTGGGCAGAACCAGGCCACTAGCACAAGCGTCATCGTCACCCGCTCGCTGAGCGTCGCGATGCGGCGGGCTCGGGGAGGCGACGCGTGTTGGCTCGAGGCCGTGTTCGATTCAGCGCTGCTTTGGGATGACGTTCGGCAAGAGCTGCACATCTGGGTCGAAGCCGACGAACGCAGCAGTAGCGCACGAGCGGGCGCCTTGATCGCACTGCACTGGCAGGAGGCGCGCGCGCCCAGTGTCACCGATGGACGCCTCTTCGCCGGGCTGGCGCGCCGTGCGGGACAGCTCATCAGGGGCGCTAGGCTGCGCGACGAGCATGCTCGAAATGAGGCCCTCTTGGGCTGTTTATGGCGCACGGCACCGCTCGCCCTGGCCGCGCTCGACGAGCACGGGCGCTGTCGCAAGGTCAACGCACTCGCAGGTCGCTGGCTGGGGCGCTCGCCAGACCAGATGATGCACACCTTGGCCAAGGAGTGGTTGCCGCCCGAGCTGTCGACGGTGCCGATTGCAGGCCATGCCTCGCAGTGGACGGGTGAGTTGACTGGCCTAGCAAACACCAAGAGGCCGGTCGAGATTACCCAGACCCCGGTCGTGACCCCCGATGAGACCTTGACCTTGCTGCAGATGGCCGATCTGAGCGAGCTACGCGGGCTCGAGAACGAGCTCTATGGTTTGCAGCGCCACAAGCTCTTCGGGAATCTCAGCGCTAGTGTCGTCCACGACCTCAACAATCTATTGACCGTGATCGTGGCCGCGCTCGACAGGGCGAAGCCGGCACACGAATCTCCCTATCGGGCGGAACTGCTCGGCGACGCACTGGAGGCTACGCGCCGGTGCGAGACCTTGTGTCGCCAGCTTCTGACCCTCGGGCGAACGCGTCCCGGTGCTCTCGAGTTGGTCAAGCCCGACACCCAGCTTGCCGCTATGCAACGCTTGCTTGGCCGGGTCCTACAGGATGATCAGCAGGTTTCACTTTCGCTTGCCGCGCCCTTGGCCACCGTCGAGTTGCCGATGGGGGCACTGCAACAGATCATCGTCAACCTCCTGGTCAACGCGCGCGAGGCCATTGGCTCGGACGGTCAGGTCGAGATTCGCACCAGCGTACGAGCGGGCCACTTTCACCTGGAGATCGAGGATGACGGCAGAGGCATGCAAGAGAGTGTCTTGCGGAGCATCTTCGATCCGAGTCTCAGCACCAAGGAGGAGCAGGGCGCAGGCATCGGCCTGGCGGTCGTGCATCGCCTGGTGTCGCAAATGGGCGGTCGCCTTGACGTGCAAAGCTCCCCCGGCAACGGCTCGCGCTTTGTCGTGAGCTTCGCGCTGGCCCACAGTCCGCCCCAAGCCTCGCCACCCACCCTAGATCCGCGATGGCGGGGCGATGGGCTCATGGCCCTGGTGTGCGAGAACGAACCCGTCTTGCGCCATGTGATTGTCAGGGCGCTGGCCGAGCGTGGTTTCGAGGTCGCGAGTGCGGCCGATGGCGTGCGCGTGCTGGAGCTCATCGAAGCTGGCGGACGATTCGACTTGCTGGTCACCGATCTCGTCATGGCAAAGGCAGGCGGTGTGGATACCGCTATCGCCTGCAACCAGGGCGAGATGCGCACGCCTGTGGTCTTTCTATCGGGACTGATGGGGCGAAGTGCCTTGCCCTCCCTCTCGGTGCCGACGGCGTTTTTGCGCAAGCCCTTTCGCACCGACGAGCTCCTGGCCGTGGCGCGATCGGTGCTCCTGCCCACGGTGAGCTAAGCGGCTTGCCAGCGCACGCAAGCTGGCAAGGGCAGAGCGGTGGTTAGCGCTGGGCGTGCTGGCGAATCACTTCGGCAACACAGGCGCTGAGCTTCTTGGCCGTGGGGATGTGCAAAAACTCGTTGGGGCCATGGGCGTTGGATTCGGGACCGAGCACGCCCGTGATCATGAACTGCGCTTCAGGAAACTTCTCACCGAGCATGCCCATGAAAGGAATCGTACCGCCTTCGCCCATCGACATGGCCTCGCCACCGAAATAGGTCATCGAGGCTTCGCGCATGGCCTTGTCGAGCCATGGCGCCAAGAGCGGCGCATTCCAGCCGTCGTTGGCCTCTTCGCTGATGAAGCGCACCTTGGCACCGTAGGGAGGATTCTCGGTGAGTAGCTTTTCGACCAGTGCCCTGGCCTTGCGACCATTGACCTCTGGCGGCAGGCGCAGGCTCACGCGCGCCGAGGTGATGGGGCGCATGACGTTGCCGGCCGAGCCGATGTCGGGAAGGCCCGCGGCGCCAGTGATGGCAAGCTGCGGTCGCCATGTGCGATTGAGGACCAGCTCGGTATTGTCCTTGCTGATCGGGTGCGCGTCAGGATGGAAAGGAAAGTGATCCCAGACCTTGTCACCGAGGGCCTCGGCGACCATAGCCGCCTGCTCACGTCGTTGCGCGGGAATCTGGGCGTAGAGCTCCTTGGGCACAATCTCGCCGGTTTCAGGGTTTTCCAGGCGGCTGAGCAAGCTGCGAAGAATTCGGAAGCTCGAGGGCACGATGCCACTGGCATCGCCCGAATGGACGCCTTCGCTGATCACTTCGACGTGCAGGTCGCCAACCACCATGCCGCGCAGCGAGGTGGTGCACCACATCTGATCGTAGTTGCCTGCGCCAGAGTCGAGGCACACGACCAGGCTTGGGGTACCGATGCGATCCTGGAGGTGGTCGATGTACGCGGGCAGATCGCCGCTGCCACTCTCCTCGCAGCCCTCGATGATGACGACGCAGCGCGCGTGCGGAATGCCCTGCTGCTGCAGAATGGACAGCGCGGTCAGCGAGGCGAAGGTCGAGTAGCCATCGTCGGCACCGCCGCGTCCGTAGAGCTTGTCGCCTTCCATGACGGGAATCCACGGACCCTTGCCCTCGTCCCAGCCGCTCATCTCTGGTTGTTTGTCCATGTGGCCATAGAGCAGGACGGTGTCGTCGACTTGCCCTGGCACCTCGATGTAGAGCAGAGGCGTGCGGCCCTCGAGCTGCAAGACTTCGAGCTTCATGTCCTTGAGCGCGTGGTCCTTGCACCAGCCGACGATGAGATCCATCGCGCGCTGCATGTGGCCATTCTTCTGCCAGTTGGGATCGAAGGCAGGCGACTTGTTTGGGATCTTGATGTACTCGATGAGAGTCGGAACGATGGATGCGTCGAAGACCTCGTCGATGAAGGCGAGGGCTTGCTTGCTGTCGATAACCGGATGGGCGCTCTTCATGGCGCGCAGTGTACATCAGCGCAGTGCGTCAAAATGCCCGCGGGCGGCCTGTGCAAGAACACGGAATCGCTGGCCTATGGCTGGTTTGCTCGCCACAGCTGAAGCTCGCTTATGTGAATCCCCCTTGTGTCTTGAAATGTAGGAGGCCGATGTCGCAGTATGGCGGCGATGAGCAGCACCCATAGGACCGCCCCGGATCACCAACTAAAAGGATGGCCCTCGGGCGTCAAGTACATCGTCGGGAACGAGGGGGCGGAGCGCTTCAGCTTCTACGGCATGAAGGCGATCCTCTATGTCTACCTGACCGTGCTCATCCAGGCGACCGGGCTTACCGAGAAGCTTGCCGAGTCCAACGCCACCGCCAAGGTCCACCTCTTCATTGCCGGCGTCTACGCCTTTCCGGTGCTCGGCGCGATCCTGGCCGACAAGCTGCTCGGCAAGTACCACACCATCGTCTGGCTCTCGCTGGTGTACTGCGCCGGCCATGCCTTCATGGCTTTCTTCGACGGCAACCTCGAAGGCACCTACGTGGGCCTAGCGCTCATCGCCATCGGCGCCGGTGGCATCAAGCCGTGCGTGTCTGCCCACGTCGGCGATCAATTCGGAACGTCCAACTGGCACCTCATCAACAAAGTCTTCCAGGCCTTCTACTTCATCATCAACTTCGGCTCGGTGTTTTCGACCATGCTGGTTCCTTGGTTGTACGCCGAGTACAACGCCATGATCGCGTTTGGCGTGCCCGGCATCTTGATGGCCATCGCTACCCTCATCTTCTGGATGGGTCGAAACGAGTTCGTGCACGTGCCCGCAAACCCGGGTGGCCGCTTGGGCTTTCTCGACACGGTCGTA
>JAHEAK010000506.1 GCA_024642805.1 Kofleriaceae bacterium
CGAGCTCTTTTCTACCGAAGCCATGCCATTGATGTGGACGCGGTGCGCGCAAAGCTCTCGGGCTTTCTGGCCAAGGGTGACCTCATGGGCGCTGCGAAGTTCCTCGAGGGCTTCGACAGCCTCGAGACCAACACCGTGCTCTTCGGCTTGCGCGATTACGCGCGCGGTCCGGAGGCTGTCGAGGACCTTCTCGGCGCCGCCGCTCGCAAGGAGCGCGCCCGCTACGAGCAGCGGCTGAGCTTCTTGGCGACCGTCGCCAGTAACGCGCCCTTCATTGGTCTCTTCGGTACCGTGCTCGGCATCATTCGCGCCTTCAAAGATCTCAGCGCTAACATGGCGGAGGCCAGCGGCGCGGTCATGGGCGGCATCGCCGAGTCCTTGATCGCCACGGCGGTTGGCCTCTTGGTCGCGATTCCCGCGCTTGTGGCCTACAACGTTCTCAAGGGGCGCGTGAAGGGCATCGCCGACGATGGCAATCTGATGACGGCGACTCTGCTGGCTTCGCTCAAGTCAGTCGATGTCGATGAGAAGGCGGCCTAACCGTGGCCGCCAACGTCTTTCAGGAAGATGACGACGTTATCGCCACGATCAATATCGTGCCCTTCGTGGACATCGTTCTGGTGTTGCTCATCATCTTCATGATCACCTCTTCTGCGATCGCCAAGGCCAGCATCAGTGTCGATCTGCCAAGCGCCGCCAGCGCGGGCAGCGCGGTCAATAGCACTCTCAATGTGGTCCTCAACGCGCAGGGCGAGATCTTCTTGAACGGCAAGCCCTCCGACCACGCCAAGCTGGCCAAGTATGTGGCGGCCGAGTCCTGGAAGAACAAAGAGCTGCAAGCGGTCATCTCTGCTGACAAGACCATCGACTACGGCCGAGTCATGAAGATCATCGACATCGTCAAAGACAACGGCGTGAAGAGCTTTGCGCTCAACATCGAACGCGAGTTGTGAGGGCCGTGACGCTCGTCAAGCAAAAGCAAGATGTGAACAGCGCCGCCACGGTCGAGCGCTCGTATCGGCTTGCGCGCAGCGCGAAACGCCAACGCACCCGCGAGCGCATCCACGCGCACGTCTTGCATCCCATCGACACACCCGCGCTCTTGCGGGATCCCCTCTTCCATCCCTCCTCGCGCATCGACTCGACCATCACCAGCCTCAAGCTCCTGGCCACCGCCGTGGCCGTGCACGGATTCATTATCTTGCTCTTCTCGGCTGTCAATGATCTGGTCGGCGAGAAGGCTGGCTACCAGCCGAGTGAGCGGGTCACCATCGAGGTCGTCGAGACGCCGCCTCCGGTGGTCGAGCCGGAGCCAGAAGAAGCCCTTGGGCCCCTTCCTGACGACTTTGCCAAACCCGTTGAGCCGGAACCCGTGAAGGTCGAGGAGCCGGAAGAGGCGCCGCCTCCCAAACCCAAAAAGCGCATCAAGGACGAGCCCCCGCCCGACAAGCAAGAATCCTCGCAGGAGCCACCCGATCAAGCCCCGCCGGCCCGACGCGTGGTTGGCATCGACTATGAGTCCACGGTGAGCGACGGCAAGGGCCCCTCGCTTGGCACCGGCACCACACGCATGGGGCAAAGCTCGACGACGGCGCAGGATCCCAAGGAAGCAGCGAAGCAGACCAACGGTACCAGTGACAAGCCCGGCACCGGCAAGGGCGATGAGGTTCGCCAACAGCGCACCGCCAGTCACATTCCGACTCGTGACATCGTGTTCGTCAAACCCAAGCGCAGCAAGCCCAGCAAGCCGCCCTATCCCGAGACCCTCAAGGCGCGCGGCCTCGAAGGTGACGTCGAGGTGCGAGTTAGCATCGACGCCAAGGGACGGGTCACCGAGGTGGCCATTCTCAAGAGCTCTGGCGAAGCAGCCTTCGATGAAGCGGCGCGCGTGGCGGCCCAGGGCGAGAGTTTCCAGCCCGCGACTCGCGATGGGCAGCCCGTCGCCTTTACACTCAGCTACAGCTATCGCTTTCGAATCGAGGAGAACTAACCAGGATGTATCGCCACCGCCTATGCCTCATCGCGCTTGGCCTCGCCTTCGTAGCTGCCTCGCCCGCCTGTACGATCCGCGACGATTCCACGCGAGCCAATCAGCTCGAGAGCCTGCGGGTGCTTGGCATTGCCTCCGAACCTGCCGATCTCATCTCGGGTGAGACTGCTGCGTTGAGCGCCCTGGTCTATGAGCCAGACGGAAATCCTGTCAGCTACCAGTGGAGCTGGTGCATTTCGCGAGCCGGTTCCGACAAGGCCTTCGCATGCAACTACGAGGAGGCCGAGCTGCAAGCGGCCTGGGCCGAGCTCGACACAGGCACCATCTTGCCCTCCTACGATTTGGGCAGCGACGAGACGGCGAGCTTTGCGCTCAACTTCGAGGCCGCACAGGTTGTGGATCTGTGCACGATCTTGACGCGCGACGAGGCCAACCTGCAAGAGGCTCTCTTCTCCTGCCTCTCGGGGCTTGGACTGAGTATCGAGCTGCGAGTGAGCTCGGGCGACCAGGAAGTGGTTGCGCTTCGCGACATCACCGTCTTGCAGGAGGGTGAGGAGCGCAATCTCAACCCGCAGCTTGGGCCCGATTTGCTCATCACCGATCAAGCAGGCGGCGAGCTGGCGGCAGATGATCCACTGCGCGCCGAAGCTATCTACGATTTAGTAGCGGATGTGGCCGAGGACCAGAGCGAGGTCTTTACGCCGGCACCGCAAGAGGGCTTGCCACCGCCCGAGGCACGCGGCGAGTCACTCTTTTTGAGTTGGTTCATTACGCAAGGCGCCACGCATCGCAAGGGCGAGCAGCGCACCTCCTTCAACGACGGTGGCGACTTCACAGACCTCGTTGAAAACGTCTGGGAGATGCCCTTCGATCCGAGCAGCGACCAGGCACGCATCTTCCTGGTGCTGCGCGACGAGCGCGGCGGCACAAGCTGGATCGAGCACAGCTATTCGCTTCTGGGAGCGCGGTAATGGAAAATCCTAGCAAGGCGCTCCGACTGGGTGCAGCGTGCGCACGTCTCGGCCTCTCGCTGTGTGCGGCTCTCTGGATCCTGTTCAGCTTGCGAGTGTCACTGGCACAGCCAGCGCCGCCCAACGAGGGGCCCGATGCCCAGGTCGAAGAAGAGCTGATTCCACCCAAGCTAAAGAACGACGTGCAGCCGGTGTATCCGGAGGCCGCGCGCAGCGAGGGCATTGCCGCCGAAGTCCTGCTCAATGTCGACATCGACGCGATGGGCCACGTGGAGAACGCCACCATCGCGCAAGGTGCCGAGGCAAGCGGCTACGGCTTTGATGAGGCGGCTCTCGCGGCTGCCAAGCTCCTGGAGTTCGAGCCCGCTCGGGTTGGCGCGCAGACCGTGCCGGTGACGATTCGCTATCGCTTCCGCTTCGTGCCCGACGTGAAAGAAGAGCCGGTGCTCACGCCCGAGGTCGAGGACAAGACGCCGCCCGAACCGGTGTTGCCGAAGGGCGAATTCGAGGGCCGCCTGAGCGAGCGAGGCACACGCCTACCGCTGGTCGGCGTGCGCGTCACCATCTTCCGCGGTGAGGGCGAGAGCGCCGAGGGTTTCGAGACCGAAACCGGCAAAGAGGGCGAGTTCCTCTTCGAGGGGCTCGGTGTGGGCACCTGGCGCATCCTGGCCGATCCCGATGGCTACTATCCCTTGCGAGTCGAGGAACAAGTCGACGAGGGCAAGCGCACCAAGGCCAGCTATCGCATCGAGAGGGCTTCCTACAATGCCTATGACGTCTTGGTGCAGACTTCCAAGGTCGTTCGCGAAGTAAGCCAGACCAGCATCAGCGCCAAACAGGCGGAGCGCATTCCGGGCACCTTTGGTGATGTGCTTGCCGTGGTTCAGAACTTTCCCGGTGTGGCGCGTAGCCAGGTCGGTGAGCTGGTCGTGCGCGGATCGGCCCCCGAAGACACCCGCGTCTTCGTCAACGGCATCGACGTACCGATCATCTATCACTTCGGCGGTCTGCGCAGTGTGTTGCCAGTCGGCATGGTCGAGCGCATCGACTTCTACCCCGGCAACTTCTCGGTGGAATACGGCCGAGCCACTGGCGGCATCATCGATGTGGATCTCAAGGATCTAAATCCAGAGAAGATTGGCGGCTACGCCGACGTCAGTTTCCTCGACACCAGCCTCTACCTGGAGGTGCCCATCAACGACAAGGCCGCTGTCGCGGTCGCCGGACGCCGCAGCTACATCGACGCCCTCCTGGGACCACTCTTGCCCAATACCGGTGCTCGGGTCATCTTGCCGCGCTACTACGATGGGCAGGTACTTAGTACCTATCGACCGGTGCCCGCGCATCGCCTGGAGGCCTTTGGCTTTTACTCCAACGACAAGTTCGAGATCATCTTCGACTCTCCGCGCGGCGATGATCCCAACCAGCTGGCCGTCACTGACCTGGGCTACACCGTCGATTTCGCCAGGCTGATCGCCAGCGACTACTACGTGCCAGACAAGAAGCTGTCGAGCGAACTCAAGCTCTCACTT
>JAHEAK010000507.1 GCA_024642805.1 Kofleriaceae bacterium
GACACCGGTGACGTTCCGCTCGTGGTCGACATGACCTCCGACATCATGTCTCGCCGAGTCGATTGGAAGCCCATCGGACTGGCCTACTGCGGTGCACAGAAGAACCTCGGCCCTGCAGGTGTCGTGGTTGTCGTCGTGCGCAGGGATTTTCTGGAAACCGCTCAGACGCACCTGCCACGCGCGATGCAGTATGCATTGCACGCTCGGCAAAGCTCGCTGCTCTACACCCCCTCGTCCTTCTCGGTTCTGGCCATGCAGCTGGTTCTGGAGCATGCCCACGAGCTTGGCGGTGTCGACGTTCTGCAGGCCGCCAACGAAAAGAAAGCCGGCATCCTGTACGCCGCGCTCGAGCGACACCCGGATGTCTACGAGCCCTACTGTCTCGATGACAGTCGCTCGATGATGAACGTATGTTTCGGCCTCAAGCGAGAGGGCGACACCCGACGCTTCCTGAGCGAAGCCTCCAAGCGCGACATGCACGGTCTCAAAGGCCATCGCAATCGCGGTGGTATCCGGGCGTCGATCTACAACTGGTTGCCCCCAGAGCACATCGAAGAGCTCATCGGACTCATCGATAGCTTTGCGACAGCAGACTCGCCGGCAAGCAAAGGCTCGCGACCAACCACCTCGCGTCGCCAACTGCTGCTCAAGACCGAGTACCGACGCTTTGGCCAGTATCACGCCGAGTACGTCAAGAACATCAGCCATGGCGGACTTCTTCTGAGCACCGACCTCACCGTCGGCGAGAAGATCAGCTTGCGACTGTCCTTCCTCGGCTTCCTCGATCCACTCACCGTCGAAGCCACCGTGCGCTGGTCCGAGCCTGAGTCCGATGACGGCTCCGCGCAGAGCGGTCTCGAGTTCATCAACCTCGAGCAGAAGGCCAAAGACTGGCTTGATACCCTGCTGGGAAGCGCTCCCAAGGCGCCCGACTACCGCCCTCATCGCGTGCTCCTCGTCGAGTGCAACCCCTTCCTGCGCGAGGTCTACAGCCAGGAGCTGGTCAACTGGGCAGAGGTCGAACGCTCGCACGTCGAGCTGGTTCCTGCGCGCGACATCGAGCAGATGCTCAAGGATTTCGATCAAAATGGTGCCGAGCTCATCATCCTGGATCTCGATGGCCAGGAGGGTACGGCCATCGAGGTGCTGGCCAAGATGCGCGCCGCCCTCGATCCCAACTTTCCCATCATCGTGCTCGGCGGCCCCGCCGAGATCGAGACGCTTGGTGAGGTGCAGGACAGTGGCCTCTTGGCGCTCAGCAAGCCGCTCAACTTTGGTCAGCTCATGGAAACCGTCAGCCGACTGTTTTCTGTGAACATGCCCTAGAAGCCCTCAGAAGAGCATCCAGGCCCCTGTTGGGGGCCACCCCTCCCTGCCACGATGTGCTGGCCTTGTGCGGCCAGCGACATCGCCGGCGATCGCTCGACACTAGCTCCTGGCCCTTGTTAGACTGGCCACCTCAGGGGCTCTAGTTGGCGGAGGATACAGCAAAGCTAGCACCCCATGAGTTGCTTGACGCTCTAGGGAATTTGCTATGCACATCTGGATCCTCGTTCTCGCTCTGGTCGGATTCGCCGCCCGCGAGCCTTACGCACAAACCCTGAATCACACCATCGAGACGGCGCCCCTGACCGCGCCTCTCCCGGTCGACCGAATCGGCGATGAGCTGCCACCGGGCAACGTTCGCGCCATCGCGCAAGACGGCACGGGCTTTGTGTGGATCGGCACCGAAGAGGGACTGTCTAGGTACGACGGTCACGAGTTCGTCAAGTACACCGGCAAGGATGCCAAGTCGGGCCTCACCGAGCGCTTCGTCAGCAGCATGGCCACCGACAAGGACGGCCAGCTCTGGGTTGGCACTGGCAAGGGCCTCTTCGTCTACGATCCCAAGAAAGACAAGTTCAGCTTCGTCGAGATCAACGATGGCCCAGGGGAATCGATCTCCACCTTGTTCGCCGATTCCAAAGGTCGACTCTGGGTTGGCTACACCACGGGCGGCCGCTCCATCCTGGATAAGGGCGCCTGGAAGCACGTCACCGACGAGTCGGTGCCAACCAAGATCCGCGAGTCGAAAACCGGCTTCTGGATCGGTAGCGAGCAGGAGGGCGTGCTCTTTCTCAGTGACTTCGACAAACCCATCAAGAGCTACTCGCTCATCGAAGGCGACTTCAAAGGCTCCGAAGAGAAGCGCTACCTACACAGCAGCAGCATCATGGATCTGGTGGCGGAAGCCGACAAGTACCTGTGGATCGCGACTGCCGATGCAGGGCTCGACCGACTCACCATCGCCGACGGCGAGGTCAAACACTACGAAAAAGGCAGCGGCCCCAGTTCGATCATCTCCGACAACCTCAGGACCCTCGCTCTCGATCACAACGGCGACCTCTGGATTGGCGCCGACGCCGGCCTTTCCCTGTACCAGCGCGAGACCGACGACTTTCTGCGCTTTCAATACGACAGCCGCGATCCCAAGAGCCTTGGCTTCAACTTCGTAACCTCGAGCTTCGTGGATGCCAGTGGCGTCTTGTGGCTCGGGCAGTTCGCAAGAGGCGTTTCCAAGTTCCATCCCGACGCGCGCAAGACCCGCCTGTACCAGAGCTACATGACTGGCGGCCAGAACCCGACCAGCTTCGGAGTCGCCAAGGATGGCGTTCTGTGGATCGGCACCTACAACGGTGGCTTGTGGGCCTATGACTGGAAAAAGCAGATTCGCACCGGCTTCATGGTGCTTCGCGACGACACGGCGCAAGTAAACCTCGCCAACAACTGGATTACGGCCATCCTGCCCGAGGGCGATGGCCTGTGGCTCACCACTAACAACGACGGTCTGATCTACTATCACCCGCCGAGTGGTCGTTTCCAGAACTTCAACACCGACAACTCCGACATTGCCAGCGACTCGCTGTGGACCATCGTCAAGGACAAAGCAGGCATGCTGTGGATGGGCTCGGAGGACGCTGGTCTTCTGCGTCTCAACCCCGAAGACGGCTCTTGGAAGTCATGGGACAGCCTGCCCAACATGGGCTCGCCCTTCGTCTTCGCTCTGCGCTTCGACGCCGACGATGAGCACCTTTGGATTGGCACGGCGGAAGGCCTGCTCAAGTACAACCTCGGTGCATCGACCAGCACGCTCTTTGAGAGCGATGAGGACGACCCCGAAACCCTGCCGGGCCGACAGGTCTTCTCGCTCTTGCAGGTCGGCAACACCATGTGGGTGGCAACCACCGACGGTCTGGGTCAACTCGACATCACCACCGGCAAGGTAAAGCGCTGGCAGGAGGCCGAAGGTCTGTCGAATCAGACGGTCTATGGTCTGCTCGAAGCCGCTGGCAAGATCTGGCTCACCACCAACGGCGGTGGTCTCCAGAGTCTCGATCCCACGACCGGCACCTTTCAGACCTTCCTCGGCGGTGACGGCATGCAGGGCCGCGAGTACTCCTCGGGCGCCTATCTCAAAACCGAGGATGGCACGCTGGTCTTCGGTGGCCACGACGGCTTCAACATGTTCAAGCCAGAGGATCTCAACCGCGCCATCGACATTGGCCCGCTGGTCGTCACCGGCGTTGATGTTGCCAACCGGCCTTATGCCTTCGGGGGCGCCAGCTGGAACAGCAAAGAGGTCTCGATGCCTTTCTCTAGCGGCATCGTGAAGTTCAGCTTCGCCGCGCTCGGCTTCGCGGCTCCAGACCTGGTCCGATACAAGTACCGCCTCAAAGGCTTCGACAAGGATTGGCAGACCGCAAGCGCCGATCAGCGCTCGGCCACGTACACCAACATGAGCGGTGGCAACTATCGCTTCGAGGTCATGGCCCAAGATCGCCAGGGCAAGTGGAGTGAACCAACCAGCATCAAGCTGCACGTCGACCCGCCCTGGTACCTGGCCTGGTGGGCTTTCGTCATCTACGCAGCGGTCTTCGCCCTGGCCGTGGCCCTCTTCATGCTTCGCCAACGCGAGAAGCTCGGGGCCCTGCAGCAACAAAACCGTCTGCTCTCGGTCGAGAAGGACCTCGAGCTCACCGGTGCCGTGCAGGCCGGCTTCTTGCCCGCTGACGCGGGCGTCTCCTACGATGCCTTTTCGCTGCTTGGTTTCTATCGCCCCGCCGAGAGCTGCAGTGGTGACTGGTGGTGGCACGAATCGCAACCCGATGGCCGCTACACGGTCTTGGTCGGCGACGTCACCGGCCACGGCCCTGGCCCTGCCATGGTGACCGCCGCCGTCGCGACCGCCTATCGTGTGCAGTCGCAGTTTTCTGGATCGATGGAGGAACGCCTCCGGGTTCTCAATGAAGAGGTGTTGCGCGTGAGTGGCGGCAAGTACCAGATGACCCTGACCTCCTTCACCCTGGACCTGAACACCGGCCGCTACGAAATTCACAGCGCCGGCGGCCTACCCGTCATGGCCCACGCTGCCAACGGCGGCCAGGTCAAGTCGATCCCATGCCGCGGTACCCCGCTGGGAACTGCCAACGCCACC
>JAHEAK010000508.1 GCA_024642805.1 Kofleriaceae bacterium
AACGGCCAATGCCAACAGCTCTCGGCCACCGTGATCATCGGAGCCAGTGGCGCCTACCTCTTCTAGAATGCGGACACGGACCATGACCCTCAAGCCACTCGTTTGCCTCGGACTTTGCTTTTTGCTGGGCCTCGCCGCCTGCGGCGATCCAGAAGCTCTGGCCCCTCCCGATCAGGTCATCTTCGGTGGCGAGCGCCCCGTGCAAATCTCGATTCCCCGCAACTACGATCACAGCAAGAAGACCCCACTACTGGTCGTACTGCACGGCTATTCGGTGAGCGGCTATCTGGTGCTCGCACTAACGGGTCTGCGCGATCTTGGCGACACCGAGCGTGTTTTGGTCGTTGCCCCCGAGGGTGTCATCGGTGCCGACAACTCTCCGTCCTGGAACGTTCCCGACGTGTGCTGCGGGCAACACGATACCGACGACGTGGCGTACATCAGCGATCTGGTCGAGGAGATAGCCTCGGTCTACAACGTCGATCGCGAGCAGATCTACGTCTTCGGCCACTCCAATGGTGGCCTGATGGCCTACCAGCTTGCCTGTGAACGCCCTGACCTCTTCACGGGTATCGTGAGTCTGGCCGGTTCCACGCCCGTCGAGACCTGCCATCCGAGCGAAGCCATCAGCATCTTGCACGTGGCCGGCACCGAAGATGATCAGGTACTCATGGAAGGCGGCGAGTTCAGCACCGGCCTGCACTACCCCGGTGCCATGGAGGGACTCGAGCAGTGGGCGGCCCTCGACGCCTGTGGCGATGCGTGGGTCGAAGGCAGCCCACTCGATATTGAAGTAGATCTGGAAGGATCCGAGACGGCGGTTGTGCGCAACGGAAGTTGCCCGCAAGACACGGGCCTGGAGCTGTGGACGATCGAGGGCGGTGGCCACAATCCCGCCTTTCAGGATCGTTTCGCCATCGAGCTCTTCCACTGGCTCGCCCAATTTCGACACCGCTGAGTCGCGGCGGGGGAGCGCTGGCCTCGTCATCGCTATGTAAATTGGGCAGAAATTGTGACCGAAGCGGCATGCCGACCTACACTGGATCCGTCCAGGAAGGAACTTCATGTCAACGCTTCAAATCGTCTTTGCTTCTGCCTCCGGCCTCGTGCTTGGCTACGCCACCGCCTCCCACCTGGGTTCCCGCGCCAGGAGCGCCCTCGAGAGTTCTCTTAAACGCGAACAAGAGAAACTGCTCAAAGGCTCCAAGCAGGAAATCAAAGAACTCGAAGCGAATGTGAAGAAGCTCAAGGGCGAGGGCGAGCAAGTCGCAAAGCTTGAAAAGAGCGCGGCCAAGCTCAAGACCGAGCACGAGAAGGAAGCCAAAGCTCACAAGGAGAGCCTGGCCAAGATTCAGGCCGAGCTCGAAGAAGCCAAAGCCAACTCGGGCGCAGCGGCCACCATGTCGCCGGCTCTGCAAAAGGCCATGGACGCCGCCAAGAGCGGACTTGACGACATTCTCAAGGCATTGGTCGATCACGAGGGCCAAAAGGCGGCTCTGTTGGCCGACTCGAGCGGCATCGCCATCGCATCCGCCGGTGATCAAGACTCCATCGACCGCATCAGCGCGGCCACCGGAACACTCACGGGCATTCCCAAGCAGCTCGACACCGTCTTGAAGCTGGACGAGACCTTCAGCTATCAGCTGAGCGACGGCAAGCACTCCATTGCCGGCTGTAGCCTGGTCTCCGCCGGTGAGCTCATCGCGCTCACTCTGATCGGCACCCAAGCGCCCTCGCCTGCCGCGCTGGTCGGAGCCGTCGAGCGCCTGACCGCCGCCCTGGAATAGGGCAGCGAGTCATTGTGTGCTCGCTGCCGGCGAGCCACACTCTAGCCATGAACTTGCCGTCGGTAGTACGCGATCTGATTCCCATCAATGGCCGCGGCAACTTCGTGCGCGACGCCTGGGACCGTATGCAGGCCCTGCCAGGCGGCAAGCGTCTCTTCTCTCGCACCATTGGTACCGCGGCGCCTTATACTGGCACCATCGATGCCCAGATCGTCGAGCTGCGCTCAGGCTATTCCCGTGTGCAGCTCAAGGATCGCCGCAAGGTGCGCAACCACTTGCAGTGCGTGCACGCCATCGCTCTAGCCAACCTCGCCGAGCTCTGTGGCAACGTAGCGATGGCCTACTCGATGCCCGACGACGCTCGCTTCATCGTCGCCGGCATGTCAATGGAGTACCTCAAGAAGGCCAGAGGACTCATCACCGCCGAATGCCACTGCCCGGTTCCAGACACGAGCGAGAGGTGCGAGTACGAAGTCGTCGTGATCATGAGCAACGAAGCCGGCGAAGAAGTCACCCGCGCCACCTTGCGCACCTTGATCGGCCCAAAGCCGGTCAACTAAAGGTTCGGTATCGACGCTCGTGCGCTACGAAGGCAAGCTCTATCGGCCTCCCTCCGAGGCCTACTCGTACATCCTGCAGGCCACCATCGGCTGCTCGCACAACCTCTGTACCTATTGCGACATGTACAGGGACAAGCGCTTTCGCGTGCGCGAACTCAGTGAGTCGCTCGCAGATCTGGAGACTGCTGGTCGGCGCTATCGCGATGTCGAGAAGGTCTTCGTTGCCGATGGCGACGCGCTCGCTATGCCGACGGACCACTGGCTGAGCATTCTGAGCGCGATCAAGCGCGTGTTTCCCCGCGTGCGTCAGGTTAGCTCCTACGCGACCGCCAACAACCTTCTCGACAAGAGCCCGCAAGAGCTCAGCGAGCTGCGCGCGGCCGGATTGAAGTTGCTCTACATCGGTCCTGAGTCAGGAGACGACCTGGTCTTAAAGCGCATCGTCAAGGGCGCAAGCTTTGCCCAACATGAAGAGGCCGCCCATCGTGCCCACGCAGCCGGAATGCTCATCAGCGTCATCATGCTACTGGGAGCAGGCGGCAGCGAACGCAGCGAGGTACACGCCAAAGAGAGTGCACGCCTGGTCACCGCCATGGACCCGCGCTACCTGGCAGCCCTCACCTTGACCGTGGTGCCGGGCACGCCGCTCGCCACATGGCAAGAGCGTGGCGGTTTCGTCTTGCCCGAGCCCCTGCAGCTATTGGCAGAGCTGCGCACCCTGGTTGCCGAGAGTCGTCCAAGCAACGCCCTCTTTCGCACCAATCACGCCAGCAACTACTTGCCGACCGGCGGACACCTGCCCACGGATCGGGAGCGCATCGTCGAGATTATCGATGCCGCACTGGCCGGCCAGGTCGCACTTCGTCCAGAGAGTCGACGAGGCCTGTAGCGCTCGCGCCTTATCCCTTCCGCCCTCTTCCGGTGGTTTGGTATTTGCAGCCTTGCGGCATCTTTGGCACCCTTGCTCTCAACCTTCGTGCCGCGCCTTCGCCTCAATGGATTGATATGCCTCGTAGTATTGGTCCTGCCCGCTGGGCAGCCCAGTGCCCAAGCTGAGGAGGAGGTCCCCACCGCGAGTCCCCCGGACGCTGCCGCGGACACCCCGGACACCAAGCCGGACAGCGCGGACACCAAGCCGGACACCAAGCCGGACACCAAGCCGGTCGATCTCGGAGCCTACCTTATCGACGTCGATCCCAACGATAACGCGGTCTATCTCGATCCTGCCATGACCGGCGACAACGTCATCATCGTTTGGGGCAATCGCCCAGACAAACCCTTCGAGCGCGACACCACCTTGCGCATCACGGGGCCCGAGCTCAAGAAGCGCGGCATCAACAACCTGGGCGAGGCGCTCGATCAACTGCCAGAACTCTTCGTACGGGCTGCTGGACGAGGTGGTACGCAAATCGACATCCGCGGCTCGCGAAAAGGTTCCGTCACCATTCTCCTCGACGGCATTGCCATCAGCGATCCGTTCTACGGCAACATCGATCTCAGCGCGATTCCCGTAACCGATATCGAACAGATTCGGGTATCGACGAGCCCGGCATCGCCCATCGATGGCCCTGGCGGTCCAGGCGGCGTCATCGAGGTGCTGACCAGTGACGCCATCGGTCCCGGCTCGGTGCGCGCCCGTCTGAGCGCCAATACCCTGCCCGCTGCCGACGTGTCCGCCACCGGGCGCACCATGCTCATGGACCACCTGGCGGCGCGACTCTCGGTCAGCGTAACCGCAGGCGCGGAGGAATTCGAGCTGCGCCCACCGGGGGCCAGCGAGTCGAGCTTCCTTGGCGAGGACCGCCAGCAGAGCGTTGCCGCCATGCGCCTCGAGTACCGCAAGGATCGCCGACGACTGGTCGCGGATCTGTGGACACAACAAGTGTCTTTCATCGAGACGCCCGCGGAGGACTTGTCTGGCAACATCCTCTCTGTCGATGGCGAGAGCCAGGGTCGATTGGGCATCGCCTACGACGACAAGCGCGCTGGTTTTCTCCTGCACAGCCACGGCTATTTTCACCTGCTGTCCAGACAATCGACCTTCTTCACCGACCCCGAGCTGCTCATGCCTGGCCAGAAGGAAGACTTGCGAGCCAGTCGAGCTGGCCTTTCCATGCTGGCCAACC
>JAHEAK010000509.1 GCA_024642805.1 Kofleriaceae bacterium
GTCTTCGTAAAGAGCCATGGTGGCCAGACGGATGCGATCCGGACCGCCTTCGACGACGGCTGGGCGAATCTCACGTTCGGCCACGAAGGCACGACGAACCTGGGTGGCCTGCGCCAGGCTGACCAAGAGGCGCTCGAGACTTGCCTGGGCGGTGACGGCCGTCGACGAGGCCAGAATGAGGCTGGCGATGGCACGACGACGCATGAGCTCCGCGCCCATCCGCGAGCGGAAGACTTGCAGCAAGGCCTCTACCTTGGCGGCGTCGATCTCAGCTCTGCTGACCACTGCAACCACACCGAGGGTGAGGCCGTTGAGGTCTTTGATAGCCATGTGAATGTACGAGTGCAGCGGGCCCCCGAGTCGCGCGCTCAGGCCAGGAAAAACCTCATCGGCTTGCCCGATGCAGGCGTAGTGCTCGACGAGCAGAGCACCAGCAGCCGGCGTGCCTTCCAGCTGAAAGGAGAAGGTCTCGAGGACCTGCTCTCGCTCGCGAATGTGCAGCGTCTCGAGGTGGTCGGAGTTGCCATCGCTCACTTCGCCAATGAAGGCGATGTCGACCTGCAAGGTGTCTTGCAAGTACTTGGTGAGCCAGGCAAAGAACTCCATGCCCGGATTGAGCATGAAGCCGGCCAGGGCGTCGCCAAGGTCGACGTCCAGGGTTTCCAGGAGGGCACGTGAAGCAGCGTAGCCGGGCCCCTTGCGCTCGTTGCTCGGCGTGCTCACCACTGCGATGGTATCGCATCTGAGGTATAAAAGTCTTCACCCATGCCTGCTCCTGGGCTAGCTTCGCGAGGTGTTTTCGACTCGCATTTCCAACCCCTTGCTTCTGATCAGTTTCGCACTTGCGGCCTGCGGGAGTCCTCCCGGCGACCCAGCCAACAACGATGACAAGGCTGATGTTCCTCCCGGTCCAGTCGACGAGAAATGTAGCTATCAGTCGACGGCGATGGGCGAGGGCCCACAAGGCGAAGTCGAACTCTTGGTCGAGCCTGTGCAACTCGGCCTGGAAGTTCCATGGGGTATCGCTTTCGTTTCTGGCTCACCCCTAGAATTTCTGATCACCGAGCGCGGCGGGCGCATCTCTCGCTGGCTGGACGGTGTTGTGAGCGAAGTCGCAACCATTGAGGTGTCTTTGGGAGGGGAGGGCGGCCTGCTAGGTATTGCCCTGGATCCAGCGTTCGGCAGCTCGGGAAACTTCTTTGTCTATCACACCGCGCCGGCTGCGGGTGGCGGCATTCAAAACCAGGTCGTTCGCTATCACATGGAAGCTGACGGCAGCGCGAGCCTCGACAAGGTGATCATCGATGGCATTCCGGCCAATCGCTTTCACAATGGCGGGCGTTTGCGCATCGGTCCTGACGACATGCTCTACGTTAGTGCCGGCGATGGTCAGAACCTCGACAACGCTCAGGACCTCAGCAGTCTAGGCGGCAAGATCTTGCGCTTGACTCTCGACGGCGACATTCCTGCCGACAATCCCATCGCCGACAGCGCGACCTTCGCCTTTGGCTTTCGCAACCCGCAGGCCTTGGCCTGGCTCGATGCGGATACCCTGGTCGTCACCGATCACGGGCCAACCGGGGAGTTGGGACGGCGAGGTCACGATGAAGTCAACATCGTCAAGGCTGGCGACAACCTGGGTTGGTCGACTCTCTATGGATGTCAGGCGGGCACGGCGAGCGTGGCGCCGGCCATTACCTGGCAGGACTCGCTGCCTCCCGGAGGCGTTGCCATCTACACCGGCACGAGCATCCCTGCCTGGACCGGCGACGTCATCGTCGGCGTGCTCGGCTTTGGAGACAAGGGCCACCAGCTGCACCGCATCGAACTGGACGACAGCGATCCGCACATCGTCGTCGCACACGAAGTCTACTTGAAAGGCGACTCGCTCTATCCTGAGACCCTTGGACGCATTCGCGATGTGGTCATGGGCCCCGATGGTGAGCTCTACGTAACGACCTCCAACTGCGATGGCCGTGGCACGTGTCCAGCCGATGGCGACGGTGTCTTCCGCATCACGGCGCCTCCAGCTCCCTGAGCGTCAGGCTGCGATCGCGGCCAGGACGAGGGACAGGCCGCAGGACAGGCCGCGGGTAGCGCCGCGCTAGGGGGCTACCGCTTGTGCATCAGAATAAATCTGAGCATCGGCAGTCGGGCCGGCATCTGCTAGCTCCTCGCCGACACCGGCATCGGAGGCGCGATTGTAGTTCTCTTGCGAGCAGGCCAGCCACAAGCCCAGCTTGGTGCGCTCGTCGAGGCTCGGCTTGGCGCCGTTGGGAGGCATCAGCTCGTTGACCGAGGCGGGGCCAGCGGCCGCCCATTCGTCGACGTGATCGGCCACGTTGAGGATGCCCAGTTGGGTCTCGAAGTCGTGATACAGCGAAGCGCCCTGGCGATCAGCACCGTGCAAGGCGCTGTCATGGCAACGGGTGCAGTAGCTGGCCATGAAGTCTTTTACGAAGCCCTCGTATGTGACTCCAGAGTTGTCGTTGCAGGGCGTCTCCGTGGCGGTCGGCTCCGGGCTTGGACTCGAGCACGCGCTGAGCCAAGCGAGCAGGCACGCGCCAAGCAGGGCGGGTTTCATGCGCCGATTTCCACGAAGTAGTCCTCGCAGGCGGCGTCCACGGAATTGGGGTAGCCGCCATTGTCCGTCACCCATGCCACGCACTCGGCCTGGTCCGCAAAATCGGGGTGCAACTCGGGAAAATCGACAAGGCAGTGCGCTATGGACTCGGGCTCGCCAAGCGAGGCGTGGTCGGCGACGCAGTCGGGCAGATTGTCGAAACTCTCCTCGGGGGTGGAATCGCCGCAGGCAGCCGCCTGGGGCAAGATCAGGAGCGACACTGAAAAGACCAATTGTTTCATGTAATCAGAGCATCGCCCAAAGTATGTTTGCGGACAAGGGATGGTCCCCATGCCGATGCGCAAGCGCTGGAAAGCTATCACTTTGTGGTGACTAACAGCGACCAACCGCTCCTCTGTGGTAAACGCGCTCGTGGCCACCGATCTGCGAGACAAGTTGCGAAGCGAGGTCCACGCGACGGGGGCCAGCGAGCTCTTGCCCCATCACCGTCGTGAGGCCCTCTTCCTGGTCGCCGAACACGTGGATTTTCTGGAAGTGGCCGAGGCCATTGCCAATGACGCTGCCGATTTGGTCGCAGAGCGCATCGCGGCCGGTCACATCTACCGCCCCAGCCTGGCCCAGCTCGCCGATTGGTGTGTCGATCCGGCTGTGCGCTTTCAGATCGTGATCCTGCAGCCTTACGTGCTCGCCCAGCGCCTTAGCGCCAGCGCTGGCGCACTCAATTAGCCGGTTGGCTTGGGCTGTGGGTTGAGCCCTGGACTGAGCCGACGCTATTTCGCGCCTTTGCTTGGAATGCCCGAAGAGCAGAGGAATCCGGGATCGGCACCTTGTCGTTCTGTGCGCTTCGGGCGGCGAATTTGCCCTGTGAATGTCGGGGGCAGCCCCTATGCTGCGCGCCATGGCAATCGAGACCACTGGCAAGCTCTACAAGATTTTCGAGACCAAACAGATCACGGAGCGCTTCACCAAGCGCGAGTTCGTGGTCGAGATCGAAGACGGCAAGTACCCGCAGCAGATCCTCTTTCAGATGACTGGCGATCGCTGCGACAACCTCAACTCCTTCAAGGAAGGCGACGAGGTCAAGATTCAGTTCAACCTGCGCGGCCGCGAGTGGACCAGCCCCAAGGGCGAAGTGAAGTACTTCAACAGCCTCGATGTCTGGCGCTTGGAGCCGATTTCGGTGACGCAACAGCGCGGCAATGGCAACGAGCCACCACCGCCAAGCGAGCCTCCCTACGACATGGACGCCGACATCCCGTTTTAGGGCTGTTCGTGGTGTACTCGCAGCCTAGGCTTAGCGAGTCAGAATGACTTTGCCGACCGATCGCCGCTCGGCGATTTCAGCGAGAGCGGCGGGCAGCTCGGCAAAGGGGTAGCTGCCGCCGATGAGGGGTGCAATGGCGCCACGCTGATACAGGCGCACGAGCGCCGCGTGGGTGCTCACGACCTTGTCGGGCAACTTTTGATAGTAGTTGCCCCAGTGCAGGCCGATGACGCTGATGTTCTTAAGAAGAATTCTATTGGCGGCGATCGAAGGAATGCGGCCGGAGGCAAAGCCAATGACCAGCAAGCGCCCGCCAAAGGCGATGCAGCTCGAGCTCTTGTCGAAGACATCGCCGCCGATCGGATCGTAGATGACATCGGCCCCTTCGCCGTCGGTGAGGGCTTTGACCTCTGCGACGAAGTCCTTGTCTTTGTAGTTGATGAGCTCGTCGGCTCCGGCCTGCTTACAGATGGCGAGCTTGTCATCGCTGCTGGCCGTGGCGATGACGCGAGCACCCAGTGCCTTGCCAAGCTCGATCGCTGCACTGCCGACGCCGCCGCTGCCGCCGTGCACGAGCAGGGTTTCCCCTGCCATTAGCTGCGCGCGATCGACGAGCGCCATGT
>JAHEAK010000510.1 GCA_024642805.1 Kofleriaceae bacterium
GGGTCGTGTGGCATCAATTGACTTCCTGGGTCGCCATCGGTAGGTTGCGCCCGGTTGACGCGAAACGACGCAGATCTACCTGCGCGAGAGGGCTAAGGCAATGAAGTTCTTCATCGATACAGCGGATATCAATGAGATCAAAGAGGCGGCTTCGATGGGCATCATCGATGGCGTCACGACCAATCCAAGTCTGGTCGCCAAGGTCGGCCGCAGCTTTCGCGAGGTCTTGCTCGAGATCTGTGATGTGGTCGATGGCCCCGTTTCGGCTGAAGTGGTCTCCACGACCTGCGAAGGCATGATGAAGGAAGCCCGCGAGCTGGCGGCGCTGCGCGACAACATCGTCGTCAAGATTCCGCTGATTCCCGAGGGCCTCAAGGCAACTCGCCTGTGCAGCGAAGCGGGCATCCGCACCAATGTGACCCTGTGCTTCTCCGCCACCCAAGCGCTCATGGCCGCCAAGGCTGGAGCGACCTACGTCTCGCCTTTCGTTGGTCGTCTTGATGACCAAAGCGGCGACGGCATGGCCATGGTCGCCGACATTTGCGACATCTACGAGAACTACGGCTACGACACGCAGGTGCTGGTTGCCTCTGTGCGTCACCCGATGCACGTTCTCGAGGCCGCAAAAATGGGCGCGCACGTGTCGACCTGTCCACTGAAAGTCTTGCTGCAGCTGACTCACCATCCGCTCACCGACAGCGGACTCAAGCAGTTCCTCAAGGATTGGGAGAAGGTTCCTAAATAGGAACCTTCGGCGCGACGATGAGCGCAGGCGCAGAATCTCGACGTGCCTTCTCCGTGGCGGTCTATGTACGCCGTGGCAGTGAAGTTCTGGTGATTCACCACAAGCGCCTGCAAACCTGGTTGCCCATCGGTGGCGAGATGGAGGCCGGTGAGACGCCGCTGGAGACCGCGACCCGCGAGCTGCGCGAAGAGACCGGTCTACAAGCAGCGTTTCCCGCCATCGCAGGCGCCTGCGACGGGGTCCCGCGCGGCTACCTGGGCTACGAAGAACACCAAGCAGGCAGCAAAGGGCTGCACATGAACTTCGTATTCGTCGCTGATGTGGCCGACGATGCCCAGGTGGTACCAAACGATGAGTTCAGCGCCTATCGCTGGGTCGATCGTCAGGCACTGTCGCAGCTGGATTCGCCGCTCAACGTGCGCGAGTTCGGGTATCTGGCCCTCGACGCCCGCCCGGCTTCGATCACGGGCTCGATCGCGGGCTAGATCGATGCGCACCCGTCAACACGTCAACGTCAACGCGACCTCCTTCGAGACCTTCACCGGCGAGCTGCCCGAGTTGTCTGAGGGTCGACCGGTTGAGATCGAGATTGGCTGCGCCGACGCCCAGTTTCTTTTCGAGCGCGCCGCCAAGGATCCAGGCCGAACCTACGTGGGGCTGGAGATTCGCGAGAACCTGGTGCGCGCGGTCAATCGCAACGCCCGCGTGCTCGACCTGCCGGTGCAGGCGATCTTCGTGCACGCCACCCATCACCTCAGCAAGCTCTTTCCTGAGCGCTCGGTGCGCCACTGCTATCTCAACTTTCCCGATCCTTGGTTCAAGCGTCGCCACTGGGACCGGCGCATGATCAATGAATCCCTGCTGCGCCAGCTACACCCGATCATGGAGCCCGGTGGGGATGTCTTCATGCAGTCGGATGTGTTCGAGGTCGCGCTCGACGCCATGCACGCCTTTGAAAGCTGCGAAGACATCTACGAAAACTTCTCAGGCGCATGGAGCTTCTGGAAAGAGGGCAATCCCTTCGGGGTGCGCTCCTGGCGCGAGATGAACTGCGAAGACGAGGGCATGCCGGTGTGGCGCATGCGCTACCGTCCTCGCGCCACCGCCGCGTCCCCGCGGTAGCTCGTCGAGCTGCACGGAGAGGTCGCGCAGCTCGCAGGGCCGCGCGGCTTGCGGCACGCGCTCACATGACTTTAAGACGGATGTCCTCTAGCTCGCGCGCGCGATCGCGCAGCTCGCTGGCCCGCTCGTAGTCCATCTTGTCGGCGGCCTCGCGCATCTCGGCGCGCAGTGCGGCAATGGCCTCGCGCAACTCGTCGGGCGAGTGCACATCGAGCCTCTCGAGCTGCTCGGCCAGCTTGTCGGTCTCGGCCAGCTCACTGTCCTTGCCGCCAAACTCGCCGATGCGGGCCATGCTGCGTGTCACCGTCGTCGGGGTGATGCCGTGGGCGAGGTTATGCGCCTCCTGTACCTTGCGTCGTCGCTCGGTCTCGTCGATGGCCAGGCGCATGGAGTCGGTGATGCGATCGGCGTAGAGCAGCACCTGGCCATTGGCGTTGCGTGCGGCCCGGCCCATGGTCTGGATCAAGGACCGACGCGAGCGCAAGAAGCCCTCTTTGTCGGCATCGAGAATCGCCACTAGGCTGACCTCGGGAATGTCGAGACCTTCGCGCAAGAGGTTGATGCCGACCAAGACATCGAACTCGCCCCGTCGCAAGTCGCGGATGAGCTCGACGCGTTTGAGCGTGTCGATATCGGAGTGCAGGTAGCGAACGCGCACGCCGATATCGGTGTAGTACTCGGTCAGGTCCTCGGCCATGCGCTTGGTCAAGGTGGTGACGAGCACACGCTCTTTGCGATCGGCGCGCACACGAATCTCTTCCAGGAGATCGTCGACTTGGTTGCCGACCGGTCGCACCTGCACTTCGGGATCGAGCAGACCCGTCGGCCGAATGAGCTGCTCGACGACCACGCCATGGGCGTGCTCGATCTCGTACTCGGCAGGGGTTGCCGACACGTGAATGACGGTGCGCTGACGCGCTTCCCACTCTTCGAAGCGCAGTGGGCGGTTGTCGAGGGCGCTGGGCAGCCGGAAGCCAAAGTTGACCAGCGTCTCTTTGCGCGATCGGTCGCCTTTGAACATGGCGCCGATCTGCGGAACCGTCTGGTGACTCTCGTCGATGATCATCAGCGCGTCTTCGGGAAAGTAATCGATGAGGGTGGGCGGCGCTTGCCCCGCCGACCGGCCCGTGAGGTGGCGTGAGTAGTTTTCGATACCCGAGCAAAAACCCATCTGCTCGATGCACTCGATGTCGTAGAGCGTGCGCTGCTCGAGACGCTGGCGCTCGACCAGCTTTTGTTCTTTAGAGAAGACCTCGAGCTGCTCCTTGAGCTCGCCTTGGATGTCCGTAATGGCGCGCTTGAGTGTCTCGGCGGGCGTCGCGTAGTGCGAGGCCGGGAAGATGCACGTGGTCTCAAGAGAGCGCTTGTTCTTGCCCCGCAGGGGATCGATCTCGGAGATGGCCTCAATGGTGTCGCCCCACCATTCGATGCGAATGGCGGTGTCGAGCTCGTAGGCTGGGAAGACCTCGACGGTATCCCCACGCACTCGAAAGGTGCCGCGATGAAAGTCGGTGTCGTTGCGCTCGTATTGCAGCTCGACCAGGCGATGCAAGATGGCGTCGCGCGAGACTTCCTCGCCGACCGAGGTCTTGCAGGTCATGTCGCCGTAGGTGGAGCGATCGCCGATGCCGTAGATACACGAGACCGAGGCGATGATGATGACATCCTCACGCGAGAGCAGCGCATAGGTGGCTGCGTGGCGCATGCGATCGATCTCTTCGTTGATCATCGAGTCTTTCTCGATGAAGGTATCGGTGCTGGCGACGTAGGCCTCGGGCTGGTAGTAGTCGTAGTAGCTGACGAAGTAGTGCACCGCGTTGTCGGGAAAGAGCTCCTTGAATTCGCCGTAGAGTTGCGCGGCCAGAGTCTTGTTTGGCGCCATGATCAGCGCGGGCCGACCGTGGGCGGCGATGACATTGGCGATGGTGAAGGTCTTGCCTGAGCCGGTGATGCCGAGCAGCACCTGGTGCTTGTCGCCACGCGCCACACCTTCGTTGAGCTCGCGGATTGCCTGTGGTTGATCGCCGGTTGGCTCGAAGGAGCTCACCAACTTGAAGGGACTGGCCACAGCGGGCCCGGATGCCTTTGAGGAGGGCATTAGCCCTGGGTTCGGCGCGCCTGCGCGGTCTTGACCAGCATGAGGATCCACAGCGAGCCGAGCAGCGTCCCGAGGATCAGGCTGGAGACAGCCGATTGGCGCACGCCATCGATGATGAGATTGACCGAGAGGAAAGCGGTGGCGGCCAGGCTCACGAAGACCAAGATCAAGAGCGGCACGCCCAAGAGCAGGAGCTTCATTTTGGAGGGAGGAGTCGGCACGGCGCTTAGCTCTGGCAGAACTTCTTGTTCTTGGCGTTCTTCTTCAGCGAGGCGTCCTTCTTCTTGGCCTTGTTGACCAGATCCGACTTGGGATACTTCTGGCGTAGCAAGCCAAAGTAGGCGCGGGCATCCGTGCACCACTTGAGGTTCTCGGCGGACTCGCCGGCGCGAAAGAGCGCATCGTCGGCAAGAGAGCTAGATCCGAACTTTTCGTAGACCGTCTGGTACTCGGTGAGCGCGCTCTTGTAGTCCTTCTGGACGAAGTAGGCCTCGCCACGCTTGAA
>JAHEAK010000028.1 GCA_024642805.1 Kofleriaceae bacterium
TGACTTGCGCACTTCAGCGACCGCGCCGTCGGCACTGCGCTGATACTCGAAGAGCTCGCCGCCACCCTCGAGGCGGGTGTGCACGCTGCCGATGGTGGCTCCCGAATCGCCAGCCTCGACTCGCGCATAGACCTTGCCGCGAGTGTTGGCGTCCTGCACTTCCTCGGCGTGATCGCCGAGCACCGGCATGGAGCGCAGCGGATCCACGACCTGCGAGAAGAGAGCCGAACCCGACTTCTCACGGGCGGTATCAACCTGCGCGGTGATGTGTATCGAGTCGGCAAACGCGCCGCCGGGTACGCGAGCCTTGACGAAGGCCTGTGCGCGAGCAGACAAGAGCACAGGGCCGAGTTGCAAGGTGCTATCGGCGAGCATGCCAGCAATCGACGCTGACTCCGCGCTCCACCCCGTCTCGGAATACGCCGTTGCCGCAATGCCCTCGACATGTCCCACCACCACACTGTGTGTGCTGGCAACCTGGAGCGGCCATCGAATCGTCGAGGAGCCGCCCAGGTCGTCGTCGGCGCGAATCGTGATCTCGCTCTTGCCGACCGGCAGCTCGCTCACGGCAAGAAACTCACCACTGGCCGCCACCTCGACCTCGCGGTTGTTGATCTTTACGCGCACACCGGGCTCGACATAGCCAATGAGGGCCAGCTTAGAGTCTTGCAAGACCTGGTTCTTGGGCGGCAAGAGCACGCGCAAGCTGCGCGCCTGCGTGTCGCTGGCCAGGATCTGCTCATCTGAGAGTTGCGCATCCAAACTTGGTCGGTCAGTGGGCGCGATGAGTTCGCCGCCACTCGAGTCGCGGCGCGAAGGTTCGGACGCGTTGGTGACGAAGCGCATGTGAGCGCCATCGTCGGTCGTCAGCTCGACGACCACGGGCTCGCCCTCGGCAAGCTCTACGCTGGTCGAGAACTCGCTGCCCTTGAGCACCAGTTCACTGCCGTTGACGCGCACCTTGGCGGCCAGCGCGGGCGGGCGGCGGTCGCGAACGATCGACACTCGATCGAGAGTTCCAGTGCGTTCGCGCGCGCTCAAATCGTAGCGCCCCGCGGCAAGGCCAAGGCTGGTCAAGTAGGACACGAGCGCTGCACGCACACTGTCCACGCGGGGAGTATCGCCTGCCACTTCGACCACGAGTAGGAATCGCTCGTTGCTCTGAGCGCGTGCGGCGCGTGCGGCAAATTGCGAGAGCTTGTTGCGCAGCGCGGCGCGCGGACTGCCATTCTTGCTGAAGAGTCGCCCTTCTCGCTCGAGCTCGTGTCCAGAGATCTTCGGATCGACGTAGAACCAACGCGGGGCGCTGGCGAAGGAGGAAGCGCCAAGGGTTTCGACCTCAAGCCAGTAGCTGTAGCGCTGGTCGGCGCTCAGGAGCAGTTGCTCGCCCTCCTTGCCATCCCAACGAACGATGGCTGGCGGTTTGCCTTCCCCACCCTGCCTGTGCACGACCTGCGCGGTTTCATCGGCCACTACCATGGTCCAGCGGCGCACGGAGATGGCATCGGAGACGGCCAGCTGAAAGTCCATCGGCGAACTGAGGTCGCGACTGGCGCCCTTGCCCTCGGTGAGGATCTCGGGAATGGGTAGCGAGTCGACGGTGGCCAGGGTGGCACTACCCGTCCACAAGCCCTCCGGAGCCTTGTCGAAATCGACCTCGAGGCTGCGCCCGGCAAGGTCGCCCTTGACCTGCCAGGTGCGAATGGCGCCCTGGCCACTGGTCACGCGCGCGCTGCCCGCGGCTCGCCCGCTGGATGCACTCACTTGGGTCTTGAAGGCCACGCGCCTGCCGGTGGGTGCCAACATGTCGACGGTGAGCCACTTGTTCTTGGGATGAGGAATCTCACTGGTGAAGCCACCGCCAACATCGACCGGAGTTAGGCGGCCATTGATGCGCAGCTCGCTCTTTCCAGAGATCGACAGAGGCACCTCGACCTTCGCTATCTGCGCTCTGGTAATCGCCAGCACGACGCGGCGATTCTTCTGGCCAGCCTCGGCGCTCTTGCTGTCATCGATAGGTTCCGCGGCGCCTCGACCGTGCGCGCTGAGGCGAGCAGCATCGATGCCCAGTTCTACGAATAGTTCTTGGATGCGCTGCGCCTCTTTCTGGGTCTGCACGAGCGCTTTGAGCCGATCGCCGCGTCCGTCGCTGTGAACGGCGATGTCGAGCTGGCCATCGGGGCCGAGCAAGCGAACTACTTCTTGTGCTCGTGTGCGTAGCGAGCTGCTTGGCTCCAGCGCTTTGGCACCGCTTCCGAAGATGGAGCCAGCGACCACGATGGTCTCGGTGGATGACTGCGAGGTGCCGATGCCGAAGGGTTCTCGTCGAGACGCCGCTTCGATTCCGAGCTCGCTCACCAGGGTCATGCGCGCGACGTGAATTCCGGGCGAGACCGGCACGCCGGCGTCGTTCAGTCCGTTCCAGCCCACGACCGCGGGGGGCGCGCCCTTGCCATCGCGATGAAAGACAGGCGCAAGACCACCGGCCTCAACGCGCTCGATGGTGAAGCGCCACTGCACGGGCCGGCCGACCTTGGCATCCGTCCAGGTCAGGCTCCAATCAGGGGCTTCTCCGGCGTAGCCGCCAGGTGGCACAGCCACCAGCGCAGGGCCACTAGTAGCGCTGGCCGGCGAGCTCAATAGAGCCGACGGCACGTCGAGCTTAAGATCGATGCTGGGAAGATCTTGTCGCTGACCATCGATCTCGAGAGTCATCGGCGAGAGGCGACCACGCACCAGCAAGGGGCTGGTCTCGTCGGTGGCAGCGTCGGCAGGCGAGCTCTCGGGCAGCGCCAGGGGCAAGACAACACGCGCGTGCTCCGAGGACACCCAGGCGCTGGCGCAGTGCACGGGAAAGGACATGCTCATTGGCAAGCCTTCGCTCAGCTGCAAGAGTCGCTTGTCGCCTGCAGGTAGCTTGCTTCCGGGGATAGAGGCCGTGTCGAGCTTGAAGACGTGACTGCCTGGCAAGATGCGAGTGAAGTGAAATCGTCCATGCGCGTCAGAGCTGGCAATGGCACCGGTATCAGCGTAGATGCGGGCTCCAAAGACACCGTCTTCATCGCCTCCCTGCTCGCCATCCCCGTCGCTATCGCAGAAGACTCGACCGAGGATGATGGATGTCGAGAAGTCTCGATCGCCGTCGAGAAAGACCGTTGCGGAGGTTGGCGAGCTCAGCTGCACGCCGCCTTGATCCTGTGCGACGATGCGCGTAAGCACCTGGCCGGTCTTGCGATCGACGCCCACGCTGGTTTGAAAGCGCACTCGCAGAGCAGCGCCGGGCGCGACGTCAAAGGGCCCAAAGCGCACCAGACGATCACTGCGCCTCGATACCCTGTCGGCGACGCTTCGCACCGATGTCACGCGGCCGTCGAGCTCGATCTCAGCTGTGCTAGTGGCAAGGTTGACGCTCAGGCCTCGGGGCAAGGTGACTAGCAAATAGGCCGGGTGGCCCTCGGCTGCGCTCAGTGCTCGCTCACCGCCATTGTGCAACGTGGCCACGAAACCAACTAGATCGGCGATGCCGGCCTGGTTGCGAGAAGCCTCCAGTTGAAGATCGACGACATCATGTGCGGCGTCGAGCGCAATGTGATTGTTGTGAAAACGCGCATTGCTCAGGGTCGCATCAAAGCGCATGTAGAACCTTCGCTCGCCAGTGCGTGCGGGCACCCTATCGGGCGATACATCACCAAATCGTGAGAAGCCCGACTCGGGGGCAACGATCGTCGAAGGAAAGGAGTAGCTATCGGCTCGCGAGGTGACTCGCAATTGGTAGATTCGCCCCTCTGGCAGCTCGAATTCGTAGTGTCCATCGGCGGCACTGCGCTGGCTTTGCTGACCTGCGGGCAGACGTGCCGCCGGCACGAGCTCACCGGGCTCGGATGGATCGCTGGCGTCGTAGAAGACTTGCACGCGAACACCAGCGATTGGCTGTCCGCTGCGAGCATCGTAGACCACGCCATCGAGTGGCGCAGCCAGAGCCTCTCCTACCCAGACAGTGCAGAGCAGGGTGAGTGCGAGAAGTGCCAGGCCAGTTCTAGTAAGTGTCCGCACGAGAAAACCAGTATAGGTAGTCAGTGCGCCTACCCCAAGAAAAGCGGCGAAATCTGGCGCTGCTTATAGAAACAGCTATCGCACTTGCTGGCGTGCCGCTGACCTCGGGGGCTGCGCCTAGAGATCGACCACGGTCGCGCTGCCGGTGTCGGCCAGACTCTTGATGAACTGCGTGGTCTGCACCCGAGCGGCGGCAACATCAAAGCTCACGAAGTGGCCATCGCTACCTGTTGGCGGCTGGTACTCGGCGACCACGCAGGTGACCTGCCCGGCGTTGTTGGTCACCGGCGTCGGCAGCACGCTCTTCCCAGCCAGCTGCAAGCCCTCAATGGAGGCCAGCTCTGGTTCGATGAGATCCGCACCGAAAGCCGTCGCCAGCGCTTCGATGGTTGGCACGGGTGTATAGCTGTCACCAAAGCCCAAGGGTTGAAAGATGTTCTTGGGTGCGTTGCCCTCGACAGGACTCTGTACCAACAAGCGCGCATAGACAATGGCATCGGCTGGCTCGTAGAAGGCCTGCAAGAGGGCCAGTGCCGGATGAAAACGATCGATCACCGGATCGCGAATGATGAGCGCCAAGATAGCCGTCACGTCAAACGGTTGGGTCTTGGAGAGCATGGTCAAGTAGAGCAGTCCACCAGCACCGCTAAACACAGCCCCCTTGATGAGCGGCTCGTAGGCGGCGAAGGGAACGCCGGTGACCGAACCCTGGGAATGCCCAAAGAAGAAGATCTTGCTCGAGTCGAAGCGAATCCTTCGGCCATCGAGGTGTCGCTCGGGCACATCGAGGGCACCGGCAAGGCGGACCAGCTGAAAGTCCTCCAGGGCGGCTTGCAAGACGTTTGCGCGGCTGGCCAGGGGATTTTGAAAGTTGAAGAAGAGAATGGCTGGATCGCCACTTTGCAGTCGATCGCCGTGCATCACCTGATCGATCGAGATGACCGCGATGCCCTGCGCCGCCATCCGACCGGCCGTGCCATTGCGCTCATAGGTCAGGTAGTCGCCACCGGTGCCGTGGGCATAGACCACGATGGGCCAACCCTCGCTGGGCATCTCCCCGTCAGTGGGAATGGTCATGGAGAAGCGCAGGTCGTTGATCCGCTGCAGGACCGGATCACCGCTTAGTGGATCGATCTCGAAACCGCCACCCTGCGCCAGGGTCTTGTAAGGGAAGTTGCCTGCCTGAAAGTGCGGCGAGTCGTAGCGGCCACGGTAGATGGCATAGCCGTTGCGATCGCTAAACCACTCGAAGTCCCTGGGCACGGGCGTCTCTAGCTCTTCGCGGATAACCTTGCGAAAGCGACCGAAAAGCTCCGTGGGACGTTGGGTGGTAAAGACCGCGGCATTGACCACATCCTCGCGCTCGTCTCCGCCCTCTTCGTCGAGGTAGGCGGTTAGGGGGGCATAGACCTCCTGGGCATGAGCCAGACGCGGGCCTCTAGCTGGCTCTCTGGACATGGTTTCTGCGAACTCTTCTGACACCTCGATTTCAGTACCATCTTCGGCGCGCAGGCGCTTGCTCAGGACCAGCGCGTAGGTCGTGCCCTCTTCCATCACGAACCCCGGATAGGGCAAGCAGCTGAGCCAGTTGTCACCGATGAGCTGCGCGGACTCCTCCGTGAACTTGGTCTCGATGGGCAGCTTGCGGCCGTAGTTGGCAGATTCTCGATTCAGGTTGACCAGATAGACCGAGGCATCCGGCGTCTGTGAGCGCAATGCTTCGCTCGGCAGGCTCGCGCTATCGATCTGTCCCTGGAAGCGAAAGAAGATGGCCGAGGTGAGCCCAAAGCCCTGCTGCTCGGCCGCGATCGACTCGATGTAGTCACCGAGCAGTGCGTTGGGCACCGGCAGGGTCGACACGTCGATCTTGCCAGTGTCGGTCAGGCGCAGGTCGTTGGGATAGGGCAGCGAGAAAAAGCCATCGACAAGGGGCTCGCCCGTGCTGGGAACTTCGAAAAGTGCTTTGGCGCCACGCGGACCACTGGCTGCCAGTTCGGATGGCTCGAGATCGCATGCCGATGCCGCGCAAATAACAAGCAGAGCGAGATAGAGGCGGCGCATGATCGGGACGACTTTCGCGAGCTAGAAGCTGCGCGATAGTAGCAGCATCGTCGCGCCCCCGGTCGCCAGGGCGGCTCCGGATGAAGCAGCACCGACTCCCAGGTCCCTGTGATCGTCATAGACCAGGTAGGCACCGGCCAGTACTCCGACAACACCCACGCCGATGAAGGCCAGCCCGGTGTTGGAGAGTGTGGAGGCGTGCTTGTGTGCGCCCGCCTTGCCAGATCCGCCATTGGCCACCAGAACCGGCGTGGTCTTGGCGTCGCCCGTGCCGGTCAGCACAGAGATGGTGGTCAGGGTTGCGGTCGAGATGGCTTCCTCGATCGTGCACACGGCACAGGTCTGAGCCACCTGCGAGGTGGGAATCCCGGTCTTGGTATCGACCAGGGTAATCACGAAACCATAGTTGCTGCCCGTGCCCTGAATGTCGGCGACCAACACCAGGGGCACACCCGTGGCCGCGCGCAGCTTGGCCAGGCACACACCAAAGGTACAGCCATCCATGTAGTCACTGCCCTGCAGCCGCTTGCGCAGAGCCTCGCGATCGATCGACTGCATGCCGACGCCGTCGAGCGCCTCTTCCACTTCGGATTCGAACTGTTCCGCAGCGGCCTCCGAGACCCCGCGAGTCTTGATGCTCAGAATGCCGACAAGTTGTGGCTCGGCGCGCGCCGCCACCGGGGCGAGCAGAATACAGGCATAGGTAAGGAGAGCAGCAATCGCGTGTTTACAACCCATTCGCGTTCTAAGCCCCTTCGCAGACCGACGAGCCACGGCTCATCTAGTCCTCGTCAACTTGTTCGAGGAATCGCTTCATCAAACCATCAACCATCAAATTGCGCTCGGTCTGTTCGTAGCGGCCGTCTCGCCAGCCCGCTTGAATCTCGTCGTAGCGCTCCGCCGACTTCTTGATCGTGACCTTGTAGGTGCTGACCTTCTTGATGATGTCTTTCTGATTTCGGAAAAAGTAGGAGACCATGGAAGCGCTGGCGGCAACGGTGAGCACCAAGCCAAGCGGCCCTCCCAAGGCGTAGCGAAGGCCGATGCGCAGAGCTAAAACCGCCGCCGCGCCGATGGCGACCTTTTTGGTGCCTGTGCCGTCGACGACCGAATCCTTGGCGAGTGCAAAGGAGGTCTGCCCGCTGGCAATCAAGAGCGCGATGAAATTGCCACGCCGCTGTTTCCAGCCTCGATCGTAGTATTCCTTAATGGCAACTTTGAGAAAGTTGTCGAACTCTTCGTAAATGCTTGTGCCGGCCGGAGAGGAATCCTGGGCCTTGTCGGCGCTCATCGGGAAAGTGTAGCACCGATAACGCTCGCTTCGTTTGACACAGTGCATATCGTCGAACACATTGATGATCATGGAAACCGGGATGATCATGGGAACCGGGACGATCATGGAAAGCGGGATGATCATGGAAAGCAGCAAACGTGCCGGCTCATCGAAGCGAATAGCCTCCCTGGTCGTCGCGGCCGCGGCCTTCGTGGCTGCCGAGAGTGGGGCGCGCGCCGACCTTGCCAAGGGGCAAGACGCTCTCACCCACGGTGACTACAAACTGGCCGAGCGGAGCTTCGAAGAGACCACGGGGGCAGAGGCCGGCCGCGCCAGGCTCGGGCTGGCCCGGGTCAAGCAAGCGCTTGGCGACTACAAGAGCGCCGAGCAAATCGCCCGCGCCCTGACGAGCGGAAAAGACTTGGATCTGGCGCTCGACGCCAGCGTCTTGCTCGCGGAGATCGAGCGACAGACCGGTCGCTACGCACAGGCCCGCGACCTCTTGCTGCAAGGTCTCAAGGTCAATCCAAAGAGTCACGCCCTGCGCCACGCACTGGGCCTGAGTTATGAGGCCCTTGGTCAGGTTTCGGAGGCCGAGGCTCAGTGGAATCTCTTCTTCGACGAGTTCGCTGCTCAGACCATCGATCTCAACAACGCGGAGGAGATGTTCTACGTCGCCGAGGCAGCCCGACACCTATATAGCTTCGAGGATGCCAACGAAAGCTACCAGGAGGCCGTGGAAATCGACAAGAACTTTCACGTGGCCAATATCACCTGGGCCGAGCTCTTCATGGAGAAGTACGCGCCCGGTGAAGCCGAGCAGAGCTTGTCGGAGGTTCTCAAGATCAACCCTCGACACCCCGATGCGCTCGCTGACATGGCCGCCCTGCGAGTGGGCGAGAGTTACGACATCGAGGCCTCTCTCGGCTTCGTCGACAAGGCCCTCAAGGTCAATCCAAAGCACGTGCCGGCTCTCTTGGTGCGCGCCAGCATCGAGATCGATCGCAACGAGTGGGACAAGGCCAAGGACACCGCGCGCGAGGCGCTCAAGGTCAATCCCGAGAGCTATGAGGCGCGCGCAACCCTGGCCACCATCTTCTGGCTCCTGGATGACATGAAGGCCTACGAGGCCGAGCGCGATCGGGTGCTCAAGCTCAACCCGCACTACTCGCGCTTCTTTCACGTGGTCATGCGATCCGCCGAGCGAGAGCACCGCTACCACGCTGGCGTCGAGCTCGGCGAAGAGGCGGTGCGGATCAACGATCGCGACTACGAGGCCATGCAGCTTATCGGCAGTGGCTACCTGCGCCTTGGTCAGGAGAAGTTGGGCATCGACTGGCTGCGCAAGGCTTACCGCGGCGATCAGTTCAACCAGCGCACGCTCAACACCCTCGATCTCTTCGAGAAGATCATTCCCCGCGACTACGAGCTCACCAAGAGCAAGACCTTCAACATTCGCTACCACAAGGACGAGCGGCCGGTCTACGAGCGCTACATAACCCCCGTCATGGAGCAGGCCTATGCCGACATGGTCAAGCGTTACGGCTTCACCCCCTCCTCGCCACTGACCATCGAGCTCTACCAAAATGCCGACCACTACAGCGTGCGCACCATCGGCCTTCCCAACCTGGGCGCGCTGGGCGTGTGCTTTGGCCAGGTGGTCACGGCCATGTCGCCAAGCGTCGGCAATCTCAACTGGGGCATGGTGCTGTGGCACGAGTTGAGCCACGTCTTTGCCATTCAACTGAGCGACTATCGCGTGCCGCGCTGGTTTACCGAGGGATTGAGCGAGTACGAGACCATTCGCGCGCGCCCCGAATGGCGACGCGAGAACGACTCTGACCTGTGGGCCGCCGTCGCTGACAATACCTTGCCCTCGGTCACCGAGCTCAACTACGCTTTCATGAAACCGAGCATGCAAGCGGTGGTCGTCGCGTACCACCTAAGCTCGGTCACCATCGAATACATCGTCGCCGAGTACGGCTTCCCAAAGATCGTCGAAGCGCTCAAGCTCTTTGCCAAGGGCAAGGAAACCAAGGAGGTCATCGAGGCCATCACGGGTAAGAGCGTCGCCACCTTTGACAAGGAGTTCCGCGCGCACCTCATGCGTCGACTGGCGCCTTACCAGGGCAGCTTCCATCTGCCAGGCGAAGGGCTCGACGATGTCAAAGCGCTTGCCAAGATCGCCAAAGCCAATGCGGGCAGTGCCGAGGCGCAAGCTCGCCTGGCGCTCGGGCAATTCTATGCGGGTGAGGCCGAAGCCGCCGCCGAGGCCGCGGACGCCGCGCTCAAGATCGATCCGGGCAACGGCATCGCTCTATTCATTTCGGCGGAGCTGGCCATGCAAGCCCGCGACGCCAAGAAGGCCAAGTCCCTCTACGAAGAGCTCATTCGCCAGGGTGGCGATAGCTTCGATGTGCGCAGTCGCCTGGCCATGATTGCCGCCAACGACAAGGATGAAAAGGCCATGATCGCGCACCTTCAGACCGCCAAGGCCCTCGATCCCGAGCGCTCCTATCCCTATCAAACCCTCGCGGACTACTACGAGAGCCATGGCAAGACCGACCTGGCGCTGCAAGAGCTCGAGACCTACGTGATGATCGAGCAGATGGATCTCGCGCCCATCACAAAGCTGGTCGAGGCCTACAGCAAGAAGTCGCTCTGGCACAAGGTGGTGCACTATGCCGAGCTGGGTCTGTTCATCGATCCAGGCAATGGTCCGCTACAGCTTGCCCTGGCCCAGGCCTACCTCAAGACCGGCAAGAACAAGGAGGCACTCTTCGCCTACGACACCGCCCTCTTGATTCGGCCGCAACTGCGTCGCCCGGCACAGGCGCATCTTGGGCGCGCCCAGGCACTCCTAGCCATGGGCGACAAGAAGCAAGCCAAACGAGCGGTGATGGACGCTCTCGATCTCGAACCTGACAACGCTGACGCTCTCAAGCTGGACGCGGGTCTTTAGCGCTTGCGATCGTGGGGCGAGGGCTGCTTCTCGGTCTCTTCCTCGTCCTCGCTAGCTGGCGCTGACGATTCATAACTTCTCGTAGGAATCAATTCCTCGGGGAATCCCCTGGCCGCGCGCGCCTGCTTCTCGAGTACGTCAGTGCTTTCCTCGGTGTTGGCCAGCTTGGCAAGCATATCCGGGGAGCCCATCACGGTCACCGCCTGGTGCTCATCGACGAACCTCTTGGAGCCAGTCCCTCGACTCGACGATTCGGTGTCGAGGTTGCGAGCGGTTGGTTCATCGTTGCCGAATTCCGGCTCGCCAAAGGTGTCGCCAGCCTCCGGACGTGTGCGAGGGGCAGTTGCCGAGCCTCGCGCTCGAGACTCGCTCTGGGCATCCGGCCCGCCCATCACCGTCGCCAAGCCATGGTCGTAGCGCACAGGTGCGTCGGGCCCACCCATCACCGTCGACTGGCCATCATCGATCGGGCGAGGCGCATCGGGGCCGCCCATCACCGTCGACTGGCCATCGTCACCAGGACGAGGCCCGTGAGGGACGCGCATTACGGTTGACGGTAGGCGAATGGGCCCCTTGTTGAGCGCAGGTGCATCGGGCCCGCCCATCACCGTCGACTGGCCGTCGTCACCAGCGCGCGGCGCATCCGGCCCACCCATCACCGTCGACAAGCCATCGTCACCCGTGTGAGGCGTATTGGGCCCACCCATCACCGTCGACTGGCCATCGTCGCCTGAACGCGGGCGATGCCCCTTGCCCGATGCCAGGGCGCGAGAAGCGGTTGCCGGAGACTTCCCCAACACCGTCGACATGCCGTCGTCGATCGATCCGGATGCATCCGAGCCACCCAGTACCGTCGACTGGCCATCGTCGCTTTCGGAAATCTCTGGCTTGAGGGTCGAGGCGTAGGCGGTTGGCAGACCCTCCGAGCGCATGACAACGGGTGCCTGCGACTGCTGCCGACGAGAGCGCGGATCGGATCGTCCTTTGCTCTGACCGAAGATTTCCGCCGTGAAGAGAGCGCAGGCCTGCGTGCTGACGTCGACTCCACGATTGGCAGCGACTTGCTCGAGGGCAAGCGCCAGCTCGGCCATGGTCTCGAAGCGCTCTTCGGCGTGGGTGTGAGTGGCGCGACCAATGAGCGCCGGCAGGTCTTCGCCGATGTCCTGTGGCGCCATGCTGCGGCTCAGATCGGCGATCACGCGCCCCAAGGAGTAGATGTCGGCGCGTCGATCGACCGGAAGCATGCGCAGACGTTCAGGGGCGTGATAGGCCTCGCCGCCATCGTCGAGGTCGACCAGTTCGCCCGCAGAGTCGGAGGTGGTCGCGCCGAAATCGACTAGAACCGTCTGCCCGCTTTGGCGCAGTAGGATGTTCTCGGGCTGAATGCCGAGGTGCACCACGCCGAGCAGCTGCTCGCCCTCGCTGTACTCGTGCATGCGGTGCACGCCTTTGGCGATCTGATGCGCGACGGTGAGACCGACTTGCACCGGCAAGGGAACCTGCAACACGGCGACGGCGCGCATCAGCTCGGCCAGGGTAAAGCCTTCGATGAGCTCCATCGCGATGAAGTAGTGACCGCCCTGCTCGCCGGCCTCGATGAGCCTCGGCGTCAAGCTGTTGCGAAGATCGCGTGTCCAGCCGAGCTCACGCAAAAAGCCGCGCAGCTCGTCGCCGATGCAGGCCATCTGCGGCCTGAGCAGCTTGACGGCGGCCCCTTGCACCACACCGCCGGAGTGGGTGTAGCGAGCTTCATAGATCTCGCACTTACTACCCTCGTACATGACCTCGATCAGGTGAAAGTTCGAGATTTTGCGAGGCTGCTCCGACATGTCTACGCTGCTTCGTTGTAGTGCAAGCAGGGGGCCATCGCAAGCCGGGCAGCCCCTTATGCGGTCATGCCGGAGCGGCCAGCCTGCTCGGCCCGCTCGATGCTGCCTGCTTGGCGCATCCTTGCCGCCCGCTTGACTTGTGGCCGTGTGGGCCAACGAGCGATGATCGCCCCATGGCCTCGAAACCAGACGCGACGCAACTGGTTATCTTTGGAGCGAGCGGTGACCTCACGCACCGTAAACTCATTCCCGCTCTTGCGCGCCTCGAGTGTGCCGGCCAGCTTGGCAGCACGGTTTCGATCATAGGTGTCGCTCGTCGCGAAATGAGTGACGATGCCTTCCGCGCCGAACTGGAAGCGGCCATGCCACAGGGCCTAGAGCGCGAGGGCTTTCAAAGCCTCAAGGATCGCGTTTTCTATCACAGCGCCGATGTGACCAGCACAGCCGACATCCATGCCCTGCAAACCCGACTGCGTGGCCTCTCGCCCAGCGGCGACGCCAACACCGGCCGGCTCTTCTATCTCTCGCTCAAACCAGAACTCTTCGCAAAGACGCTTGGCAGCCTTGCCGAGGCCGGCATGCTGGCCATGGAGAATCGGGACACACCCGCATGGCGACGCGTGGTCGTCGAGAAGCCCTTCGGTCACGATCTGGCCAGCGCTCGCACGCTCAATCAGTATATGCACCAGCACCTGCGTGAGTACCAGATCTATCGGATCGACCACTACCTGGGCAAAGAGACCGTTCAAAACATCCTCGGCTTTCGCTTCCACAACACCATCTTCGAGCCACTATGGAATCGCCACCACATCGAGTTGGTGCAGATCACCGTCGCCGAGAGCATTGGCGTCGAGAAGGGACGAGCCGGCTTCTACGACGAAAACGGCGCCATGCGTGATGTGGTGCAGAACCACATGCTGCAGCTTTTGGCCCTGGTTGCCATGGAAGCTCCGGCCACTCTCGATGGCGACGACATACGCAATCAAAAGGTCGAGGTCCTGCGCGCACTACACCTTCCCGATCCGGCGGATCTGGCCGCTAGCTCGGTGCGCGCTCGCTACGTGGCTGGCGAGGTCGACGGCAAGGCAGCCATCGGCTATCTCGATGAGCTCGGCGTTCCGAAGGGTTCACAGACCGAGACCTACGCGGCGCTGCGAGCCGAGGTCGACAACTGGCGCTGGAGCGGCGTGCCTTTCATGTTGCGCCATGGCAAGCGCATGAAGAAGAAGTTCACCGAGATCAAGGTGCAGTTCCGCACGCCGCCGGTGCAGCTCTTCAACCGACCAGAAGGCCTCAGTGATCGTGAATTTCGCAAGAAGCTGCGCGACGGCAGCCTGTGTCAGGTTCGCCCCAATATTCTCACCATCAGCATTCAGCCGAGCGAAGCCCTCAGCCTGTCCTTTGGCGTCAAGCGCCCAGGCGCCAACATGGTCATGACCCCTGCCAAGCTCAACTTCAACTACGAAGACGTCTTCCAATGCGAGTCGGCACCTGCCTATCAACGGCTCCTGCTCGATGCTCTCATCGGGGATCCGACCCTCTTCCTGCGCTCCGACGAGATCGATGCCAGCTGGCGCTATAGCGATGTGATCATCGATGGCTGGCGCGCGGCGGACGCCAGGCCAATCTCCGAGTACCCGGCTGGTAGCTGGGGCCCCGAGGAAGCAGATGCTCTCTTCGAGGGCTGCGAGGGTGGCTGGTCGCGTGGTTGATATTCAGAGTTTTTCTGCAGACGAGATCGTCGACCAGGCCTCCGCGCTGATCGCCGATCGTCTTCGTGCCGACATCGAAGATCAGGGCCGGGTGTCTCTGGGCATTCCTGGTGGCTCGGCGCTCGCGCCACTGGCGGGCATTCGAAAGCAGCTGGGAGCGCACTGGAAGCGAGTCCAGCTCACCTGGGTCGACGAGCGATGCGTCGAGCAGGCCAGCCCCGATAGCAATCGCGGCGAGGCCTATCGCAGCGGCGCACTATCCAGCGAAGACCCACCACTCTTGGAGCTGCCACTTTGGCTCGACAACGACAGCTGCGAGGCGGCCAGCGCGCGTGTTCAAGCCCAGCTGGTGCGGGACTTCGATGGCTCCCTCGACGTAGCCCTGCTCGGTATGGGGCCCGATGGGCACATCGCCTCGCTCTTTCCCGGCCATGAGCTCCTCGATACCGCCAGCAAAGCATCGGTGCTCGTGCTTTTTGATAGTCCCAAGCCGCCGGCGCAGCGCATTACGCTCAGTCTTCGCTTCTTGAAGAAGACTCGCCATTCGTTCCTGGTAGCCTTGGGCGAAGCCAAGCGCGAGCCGCTCATGCGCGTCTTGCGTGGCGACGACAAACTTCCTCTTAGCCACATTGGCAACCTGACCATACTCACCGACCTGGATCTCGGAGCATCACCATGAGCACTACCAACAACGCCACCAATGACATTGCCGTAATCGGCATGGGCGTGATGGGCGCCAACCTGGCCCGTAACTTTGCAAGCCGCGACCTGCGAGTCGGGGTCTACAACCGAAGCCAGGACCTGGCCAAGGAAGTCGTCACCGCCCACCCAGACGCAAAGCTCGACCGCGCCGAAACTCTCGAGGCGCTGGTTGCGGGACTCAAACGCCCGCGCCGCATCATCTTGATGGTCTCGGCTGGCAATGCTGTCGACGCGGTCTTGGAAAGCCTCGGTCCGCTGCTCGAGCAAGACGACATCGTGGTCGACGCCGGCAACAGCCACTACGTCGACACCGACCGCCGCTGCAAGATGGCCGAGAGTCGTCCCTGGCGCTTCATGGGCATGGGTGTCTCCGGGGGCTCGGAAGGCGCACTGCTCGGGCCTTCGATCATGCCAGGCGGCGACATGCAAGCCTGGAGCAATCTGCAGCCGATCCTAGAGGCCGCTGCTGCCAAGTCGGATTCAGGTCCATGCGTCGCCTACTGCGGTGCTGGCTCGGCCGGTCACTTCGTCAAGATGGTCCACAACGGCATCGAGTACGGCGATATGCAGCTCATCGCCGAAACCGCCGTTCTCATGCGCCACGGCCTGGGCATGCCTTCGCGCGCGGTGGCCGATACCTTTGCCGAATGGAACAAAGGCGACCTCGATAGCTTCCTCATCGAGATCACCACCGACATCTTCCGCAAGAGTGATCCCAAAAATCCCGACGGCCTCCTGGTCGACGCGATTCTCGACAAGGCCGGTCAGAAAGGTACCGGTCGTTGGACCGTGCTTGCTGCCGTCGAGCTGGGCGTGGCGATTCCGACTATCACCGCGGCCGTCGATGCTCGAGCGCTCAGCGCGCACAAAGAGCTGCGTCTGCGTGCCGAAAAGGAATTTGCACCGAAGAGAACTTCTCTCAATGGTGTGAGCACGGCCGACATTCGCGCCGCTCTCTACGCCGCCAAGATCGCCAGCTACACGCAGGGCTTCGCCATGCTGCGCACCGCCAGCGAGGAGCGCAGCTACGGATCGAACTTCGGAGAGATTTCTCGGATCTGGAAAGAGGGTTGCATCATCCGCGCGCAATTCCTCGATCGGGTAAGTGCTGCCTTCCGCGAGAACAGCGAGCTCGAGCTTTTGGCTCTGGCTCCAAGCTTCCGCAAAGACGTGCAGGAGCGCATGCCTGGCTTCCGCCGCGTGGTCTCTGCGGCCATGTCGGCTGGCCTGGCGGTTCCTGGCCTGGCAGCCTCGCTGGCCTACTTCGACACTCTCACCACGGGTCGAGGAAGCGCCAACCTCATCCAGGCGCAACGCGACTACTTCGGAAGTCACACCTACGAGCGTCTCGATGAGCCTGGCGTGTCAGTGCACACCGACTGGCAAGCCAGCTAAGGCCGCTGTGGGGCCAGCGTCGCGGGATACTCGACGTTGGCCTCCAGATGTAGATGATCCGAATGTGACTTTGGATCGTTGTCTGGACTGAGCACCAGACGAAAGCGCTCACTCTGATTGACCAGAGTCTCGACGCGCTTGAGAAAGCTGCCGCCATGGTAGTCATTGGCGACCTTGTGGATGGTGCCATCGAGTTCCTCGACCTCAAAGACGTCCACGGCCAAGCCATAGGAATGCCGGCTCAGACTGCGCTTCTGCTTGCCGCCGACGATGGCGCGCCGATAGTTGTAGATGCTGGAAAAGCGCAGGGTCTTGACTCCTGCCTCAGCCAGAACCGGTGCCACCTGCGTGAGGGCGAGCGCCAGATGGCAATCGATGACGAATGGCGGCTTGCGAAAGGTCGGAGCCAGCCCGATGGCGGCAAAGCGCATCGACGGCACGTAGATGGGCGTTGCAACCCCGCGCGAGAAGGGAGCGCGTTTGAACTCGACCTGCAGCTCGGCCAAGGCCACCTTGCACTGCTCGCCTTGCGCCTTCATCTCTGGGCTTGGCGGCCACTGCCAGCCTGGCGGTCGATTGGCTCGGCGCGTGCGCTGTGCTCGTCGGCGGGTGCGTGCTCGTTGCCGAGCCTTGCGCGTGCGTGTCCGCTTGCCCGCGCGTGCTCGCTTGCTGGCCTTGCCTGGCGTGCTGGTCTTGCCTGGCGTGCTGGCCTTGCCTGGCGTCTTCGACCTTGCTGACCTCTTCGGCGTTGCTGGCGTGCTGGTCTTGGCGTCGCCAGTCTTAAGCGCGCTCTGCGATTGTCGCTCGGCCGGTTCGCTAGCAGCGTGACTTGGCAGGCCAAGGCCGCACAGCGAGGCGCAGACACAAGCCGCCAGGTGCTGCTGCCAGCGCATGCCCTACTATGGCACCGAAGCCCCCAGAGCGGGAGCCCCTGAGCGGGAGCTCCCAGAGAGCGGGAGCCCGGCGTCTCAAGTGCTGGGGACTGCTAGCAACCCTCGCGAAC
>JAHEAK010000511.1 GCA_024642805.1 Kofleriaceae bacterium
ACGTCCTGCAGGCCGAGAGCTTCGAGGGCCTCGACGCTGATGGCGCGCAGACGGGCACCGATGTCGCGGGGAATGTTGGCAGGACAGCGCAGGTGCACCGAGCCTGGCTCCAGGTTCTTGCGACGGAAGTCGTAGATATTGTACGAGTTTGAGTCGTTGCTCAGGTCGTAAATGGTCTCGACCGGCTGCAAGAGGCCGTTGTCGTGGCCCACGCCACTTAGGTAGCCGACGGCGACGTCAATACCGTCGATGTACTCCTCGATGAGCACGCCCTCGGGGAAAGCCTTGATCGCCGACTTCAGTGTGGCCGGCAGGTCTTCCATGCTGCGCACGACCGAGTTTTCACCGATGCCCTTGGAGGAACCCTCGTAGTTTGGCTTGATGATGACCGGGAAGGCCAGACGTGGACCGCCCTCGCAAATCTTATTGAGGTTGGACTGGGTGACCAGCTGGGCGCGCGGGGTGTCGATGCCGTGGCGCTCGAGAACCAGTTTGGTCAGCCACTTGTCCAGGGTCAGGGCCATCGTGTAGGCATCCGAACCGGTGTAAGGCAGACCCATCTCTTCGAAGAGCGATGGGTAGAAAGCTTCGCGCATGCGACCGCCGCTGCCTTCGGCGATATTAAATACAATGTCGGGATCCGCGCTCTCGAGTCGCTCGAGGAGGCGCGATGCAGCACCGGAAACCTCGAGCTTTTCGACTTCGTGGCCAGCAGCCTCAATAGCGCTGGCAATGGCCTCTACCGTCTCTGCGGTATCGAATTCGGCCTCTTCCTCGGAGTCTGTGCGGCGTAGATTGTAAGTGAATGCGACTTTCATAGACTGGCCGGAGAGATAACAAATGCCTATGACAAAGCGCTACCGGAAACGGTGAACGCGCTCCGCAGATCGACGCAAGAATTTGCGAAGTGCGAAAAGTAGCGATCCCGTCTGAACTCCGTGCTTGTCATTCGCGTTTGCCTCGGACTCTCCTTCGCTCCCCTGCGTGAGAAGCGCGATGGTCTCGCTACCTGTGTTTGCGAGATGTGTCTCTCGCCAAGAAGCGACTGCCATGCGCTTGTGATCCGACTGCACTCTTAGTTTGCGACACAATGCAGCGCGCTACAATCAATAACGTGAACATCTCAGCCACAGAGTCGCTTCCGGAACGCTCGCTCCTCCTTCGATCCTGCAAGCGAGTCGCCGTGTTGTCGGGCTTGCCACTGAGTGTTTTGCTCTTCGTTGCGTGCGCGCACTCGCGTCCCATCGTCGCAAGCGCGTCGCCCGTGCCCACGCCACACGCTGCGAGTGAGGAACAAGAAACTGCCGAGCCTTCCGAGGTGCCGGTTGCCGACACGCAGGTCATCGAGGTCGAGCCTCTGCGCATCCAGGTCGTTCGCGACGAGAGTGGCAAGGAGACGGTCATCGCCACCGACGCGCGCGCGCTCTTCGACGAGGCCAACGACGCATTGGCGGAGGGCGAGTTTGCCCGCGCTCTGGCCCTGTATGATGAATTGCTTACGGATTTTTCCGATTCGCGACTAGCACCTCCGGCCTCGTACAACGCGGGGCTGGCTCTGGAAGGACTCGAGCGCGTGGATGATGCGGTGCAGCGCTACCTCGAATTGGCCAAGCGAGACCCGCTTGGCCGCGACGGCATCGACGCGCGTGTGCGGGCCGCCGCCCTCTACGCCGAGTACCAGCGCTGGAACGACAGCCTGGCGGTTCTCGATTCCATGCTGGCTCTCAACAAGCTCTCGGCCAGCGACGAGCTCGAGGGCAGGGCGCGTCGCGGCTACGTCTTGCTCGAAGCCAAAGACTACGGAGCTGCCGAAGCCGCCCTCACGGAGGCCGTCGCCTTCCACAAGCGCAAGAGCGCGGCCGGCGTGGTCTTCGAGGGCGACTACTACCTGGGCATGGCCATGTTCTACCTGGGCGACATCGCCAGGCGGCAGTTCGACGCCATCCCCATTCGCTTGCCCGAGAGTCAGATGCAGCGCGACGTCGAGGCCAAGGCCGGCCTGGTGATTCTGGCAAGCGATCGCTTTGGCGATACCGTCGAGCTTGGCAATGTCTACTGGGCGACGGCCGCCGGCTTTCGTCTGGCCGACATGCAGAGCAGTTTTTGGCGCGAGCTCGTCAGCGCGCCTGTGCCCCCGCACCTTTCCAAAGAAGCCGCGAGCCTCTACGTGCAAGAGGTACATCGCAGTGCGCTCAGTCTCCTGGAAAAGTCCCTCGACATCCACGGCAAGAACGTGCAGCTGGCGACACTATATAAAGCCGAGACCGATTGGAGTCAGGCCTCTGCTCAGGAGAGCGTGCGTCTGACGGAAGTCATCGGCAGAGAGCGAGCCGGTTCCTTCTTGAGTGCCGAAGAGGTCAGCGAGTCTGCCTACCGGCGTCAGGACGAGGCGGGCGAGTACATGCCGGCCCGCATTGAGCTGTAGGTGCAGGAGTTGCCGCTGCTTTACTCGCCGTTAACAACGCCGAAACAATCGCCTGCTATCCATTAGAGATGCGCTCGCGTGCGAGTCGCCATAGGAGAAGCCGTGGATCCAAACACGAAGATGATTGTCGATACCCTCTGGGTGCTGCTGGCGAGCTTTCTGGTCTTCTTCATGAACGCCGGCTTTGCCCTGGTCGAGAGCGGACTGTGCCGGGCCAAGAACACCGTTAACATCCTGGCCAAAAACTTCATCGTCTTTGGACTCACCGTCATCGGCTTTTGGACCGTCGGCTACGCGCTGATGTTCGGCGAGGGCAACCGCTTGGTCGGAGCTGACGGTTTCCTCTTGGTGGGCCTTGCCGACGAAGTGGTTGGCCTACCGCTCTACGCCTTCTTCTTCTTTCAACTCTGCTTTGCGGTCACTGCTGCCACCATCGTCTCGGGTGCCGTGGCCGAGCGCATCAAGCTGTCCTCCTTCATGATCTTCGCAACGATCCTGACCGCGCTGGTCTATCCCGTGATTGGTCACTGGGTGTGGGGCGGCGGCTGGCTCTCGGAAAAGGGCTTCGCCGACTTTGCTGGCTCGACCGTCGTGCACTCGGTGGGTGGCTGGGCGGCACTGGTCGGCGCCTACATGCTCGGGCCTCGCCTGGGCAAGTACACGCGCTCCGGCAAGGTCCGCCCGATTCCCGGTCACAACATGAGCATGGTCACCCTTGGCGGATTGATCCTCTGGCTGGGCTGGTTCGGTTTCAACGCGGGCTCGGAGCTGTCGGCGGATCCGCAGGCGATCGCGCGCATCTCGACCGCAACCGCCATCGCCGCTTCCTTTGGAACCGTGGCCGCGACGGTTTGGGCCTGGTTTCGAGCCGGCAAGCCCGATCTCAGTTTGATCATCAACGGCATGTTGGGTGGGCTGGTCGGCGTCACGGCTAGCTGTCGTTTCGTTGAGCTCTACGGGGCCGCCCTCATCGGCATCATCTGTGGCGTCCTGGTCATCGAAGCGGTCAGCTTCTTCGACCGCCGACAAATCGACGATCCGGTCGGTGCCACCTCCGTGCACCTGGTGTGTGGCGTGACCGGCACCTTGCTGGCCGGCGTCTTTGGCAAAGAAGAGCTGGGCATGGCGCGCGATGGCCTGCTCTACGGCGGCGGCACCCAACAGCTCTGGGTACAACTCCAAGGGGTCGCGGCCACCGCGGCCATGGTCCTGGTCAGCTCCTTCCTCTTGTGGAAGCTCATTGCCATGACCATCGGCCTGCGCGTTGACGAGGAAGAGGAGCTGGTCGGCCTCGACATCAGCGAAATGGGCATGGAGGCTTACCCCGAGGCCCGCGATGTCTTTGGTGCCGCCATGTCCCGCGACGGCGGCCACGAAGTCGTCGCCTAAGCCCGCAGCCCGGCTGGCGACCAAGGTCATCGCGGCAGCTGCGCCGCGAGGCAAGGCGCGACACTATATATAGAATAGAGGCGGGGCCCTCGGGCCGAAGGCTGCCAGCGACGCTTCGAGGGCTCGGCACGGGCAGGCCAGGGCGCGTGCATGCCCGGCGCGATCGGCCCGGCGAGCTAGCTCCGATTTTGATTTTGTTCTGCCGCCAGAAGGGTTGACTCCCTCCTTAAGTGGTCGTATACACTGCGCACTTCGTCGCAGGCCTAGTGCTTCCGATATTGTTCTTTGATTTCGCTGGCGTAGCTCAACTGGTAGAGCACCTGATTTGTAATCAGGCGGTTGCGGGTTCAAGTCCCATCGCCAGCTCAATTCCCAGGTTGGGAGCGCAAACAATACCTTACGGAGGGGTTCCCGAGTGGCCAAAGGGAGCAGACTGTAAATCTGCCGTCGTCAGACTACGGAGGTTCAAATCCCCCCCCCTCCACCATTGTTGGTACCAAGCAATAGAGAAAAACCAGTGAAGACTGCGGGAGTAGCTCAGTTGGTAGAGCTTTTGCCTTCCAAGCAAAATGTCGCGAGTTCGAGTCTCGTCTCCCGCTCCAACGATTTAGATTAAGAATAACTCCTAAGATATTAGAACATAGCAGCAGC
>JAHEAK010000029.1:0-4609 GCA_024642805.1 Kofleriaceae bacterium
GAAAAGGTCTGCTACCACGGCGGTCTGCGCTCGGTGGACGCCAGCAACCTCGTCGACAATGCCCGCGCAGACAGCGCATGCAACGATCTGGGCTTCGCCATTGCCAAGTCGCAAAACGCTCTCATCGCCAAACTCGCTCACAAACACCTCGACAAGAAGAAGCTCGGCCAGATGGCCAAGGCATTTGGCTTTGACAGTCGCCCCGCCTTCGCCCTCGACGCTGAAGCCTCACGACTGCAGATTCCCGACGACCCACTCGAGTTTGCCCGAGTCGCAGCTGGTTTCTGGAGCAGCGAGATATCCGCGCTCAGCGGAGCCAGCCTGGCTAACGTCATCGCCTCGGGAGGCATGATGATGCCGCCCCGCATCGTCGCCGAAATCCGCGAGAAGGACCGAGTCGTGCCGGTCGTCGCTAGCGCGGGTGATCGGGTGATGTCCAAGGACGCAGCCAAATCAGTGGGCAGCATGATGCAAGGCACCATCGACTACGGCACCGGCTTCAAGGGATTTCACGATAAGCGCGGCCAGCCCTTTCTCGGCGCGATGAAGGTCGCGGGCAAGACAGGCAGCCTCAGCCGTGACACGCCCACCTACCTTGCCTACTCCTGGTTTGTTGGCATGGCTCCCGCGGAGGAACCCGAGATCGTTATCTCGGTGCTGCTGGGCAACTCACCACTGTGGTACCTAAAGTCACACACGGCCGCCAGACTGGTTCTAGACAGCCTGTACTGAGCCTTGCCCGCACTCTGCGGGTTTTTCTACGTGTGTTTGCGCACAAGCTTGCAAACTCGGTGAAGCCCGCACGTCACAGGCCCATACGGCTTTTTGGTACAGTAAAAATCCCAATCGAGGGACGGATCGAGGATTGATGAGTGGACTACTGACGATGCGAACTCTGGCGGCTGTGTGCACTCTCACGTTGGGCCTGGCGGCACGCCCGGTCCACGCGCAGCCAGGCGGAGATGCGGAGGCTCTCAACGATGAGGGCAAGCGACTCTTCAAGGAGCAGCGCTATCTCGAAGCCTACAAGCGCTTCAAAGAGGCGACCAGCATCAGTCCGCAGGGCAAGTACTACTTCAATCTCTGCTTTTCCCTCAACTACCTCGAGCGTTTCCAAGAGGCCATCGACGCCTGCGAGCAAGTGGAGCCAAACGGCGCCGACGCACCCTTGCTCGAGAAGACCCGCGCGGTCTTGCAAGCCCTTCGCGCCAAGCTGCCTCCGAGCGATGCCACTGGTGGTGATCCAAACGGTGGTGATCCAAACGGTGGCGATCCGAACGGTGGCGATCCGAACGGCGGCGATCCGAACGGCGGCGATCCAAACGGCGGCGATCCGAATACCAGCAACGACCCCGCGCTCAACACCAACGCCAGCACAGGCCCGGCGCAAGTCATCGGCGTCGATCCATTTGCGGCCCAGCCTAAGCCAACAGGAGCCTATGCGTGGGCTCTGGGCGCCTCTTTAGCCCCTTTCGTAAACCTCGGGCTCGGTCACGGCAGCGTGCAGGATCGCTTCTATGCCGGGGGCGGCATGAGCCTGAACCTCTTTGCCAACTTCATGTACAAAGAGGCCCAGCAAATCGGCCTGCAAGGTTACTTCAGCGCCTCCAACCTTGGGCCCAAGGCCCAGGACGTCGACGCGCCTGTGAACATTCTCGACTTCGGCGGCGCCGCCTACAAGCACATCACGCTGACCAAGGACATCAAGCTAACGCCCCTCTTCGGTGTGCACGTGAGTTTGTTGCAGCCAGAGTCGAGCATTGACGAAGCGCTCCTTGCGCTCGGCCTGCGTGGGCAAGTCGCCCTCGATTGGGGCTTTGGCAAAGCCAAGGAGCACGTCTTCTCTTTCTCGCCCACGCTCAACATCTACAGCCGCTCCTCCGACGGCAATGCCCTGGTGGCCAGTGACTATGGACTGGATCGCCCAGGCGCGACCGTGCAGTTCTGGCTTGGCTATCAGTATCGCTTCACGACGCCCTTCGGTTCCGGGCCGCTTTTCGACCTCGAATAAGCTAGCGCCCCCGCCCATGAGGCGCGTGCCCCCTCGAGCGATTGCCACGTCTGCCGGCTAGCCTATTGGGCAGCCGGTAGGGCCGCCGCACGTGGCCCTGGCGTCTCACGAGCCATGCGCTCGCGCTCGCGAGCTGCACGCAGAATCTGTCCCGCCTTGCGCCAGGCCATTTGCGCAAAGCGATGGTTGGGGTGCTTGTTGGCAAACGCGGTGTAGGCCTCGCGCGCTTCTTCGAGCTTGTTGGTTTGCACCAGCGCATTGGCCAGCTGAAAGCGCGCGTCGTCGATGCCGCTTTGCTCGACCTGCGCAGCGATGGCTTGCTGTAGCTGGTCCACGGCTTCTTCCGGGCTGCCCTGGCTTGCCAGCGAGATGCCCAGGTAGTAGCGCATTTGGGCCGCGCGCTCGCCAGCTTCCGCAAACGCAAGTCCGCGGCGAAGCTCGGCGGTGGCGGCCTCGAAATCGTTGCGCCGAAAGGCTTCGACTCCCGCGAGGTAGCCAGCCTCGACCATCTGCTCGCGAGCAAGCTTGAGTCCGTCCTCGAAGACCGCTTGCTCGGTTTCGCTGAGGGTGAGATTGGCAAGCTCCTCGTACCCGGCGATGACCTCGTTATAGCGACCTTCGCGAATCAGGGCGTAGTAGTCGGCGGCTGCTCGTGCGGAGCGCTTGCGCTCGACCTGTGCATCTTGCAGGTCACGGGCGCGGGTGCGAGCCTCTTTGGCCGAAGCCAGTGCCTGATCGCGGGCGTGGCTCAGAGCCGCCGAGCGATTTTTGTACAGAACCGTAAAGCCGCCCCCGAGGAGCACCGTAAACAGGATGTAGGCCACGAAGGAGTTGAGTTGCTGGAAGCGATTCTTGCTTCGCTGACGGGCGACCAGTTCCTCCATGGCTCGCGCAACCTGAGAGGTCGCATCCAGGGTCTTGTCGATCGCGTCGGTGCGGTCCTCGATCGAGGACTTTAGTTCTTCAATTTGATTGGAGATCTTGTCCATACCGGGCTCCTTGAGCGGGGGATTAGCCCGAAGCGCTGGCATTTGCAAGGATTTCCGCCGGATGCATGCAACGAAGCGCCCCCATGATCTTGTGGGCTAGCTCGCGCCACTGTTACAGTCCGGGCGCTCACACTAGACTCTGCTGTCTAGACCCTCGGTGAGTGAACGGATAGTTAGGCACCAACACCCTCATGACCTTGCTCTACGACTGGCTCAAGACAGCAGCAAAACAACGCGGCAATGCCAAGGCGCTGGTCTATCGAGACAACTACCTGAGCTGGCGTGGACTCCTGCACCGAGTCGATCGCCGCGCGCAAGAGTTCAAGAGCATGTCCCTGTCGGAGGGCGCCTGGGTCGGCCTCATGCTCGGCAATGTGCCCGATTTCGTCATCCTGGCCCTCGCTCTCAGCAAGCTGGGCGTGACCATCGTGCCCATCGACCCGACCACGGGTGCCCGCGAGCTCGAGCTGATTATGGCCGCCGCTCCCCTGCGCGCCTTGGTCACGCGACCACGCGGCTCCGACGCGACCGCCGGTAAAGACGAGGAAGAGGCGGAGCGCGAAGTCCCCGAGATTCGCCGTCGACTGCAAGGCACCCTGCTCACCTGCAGCGTCTTTAAGCGCCCAGAACCAAAATTCGCCGCCAAACCCCTGTGCGTCATCTTCACCGCCGACGCCCATGGCGATCCCAAAGGTGTCTTGCGCACCAAAGAGAACTACCAGCACATGGCCGATGCGGTGGTGGGCGCTCTGTCCATCGATGCGGAATCCAAGATCCTGGTCGCGGTGCCGCTCTTCCACGCCTATGGCTGGGACCTTGGTCTGCTGCCAACCTTGCGAACCGGTGCCACGATGTTCCTCGAGGAGGAAATTTCGTCGCGTCGCGTGGCCAAGCTCATTCGCGACCACACCATCGATGTCATGCCCGGCACGCCGCTCATGTACGGCGAGCTCACCAAGCTGCCAACGGCAAAGCCCATCAAGGCCGAGAACCCGCGCTTCATCTGTGGTGGCTCGCCACTCGATCCGGAAGTCGCCGAGGGCATGCAGCAGTACTACGAGGTCAAGCTCCTCGGCTGCTATCACACCACGGAGACCGGCGTTGTGTCCCTCGACCTGCCCGGCAAGAACCCCGAGTCGGTCGGCAAGGTGCTAGACGGCTCCGAAGTGCGTTTTACGCCCGTCAAGGGCAGCAAATCGCGCTCGGCAAAGGCCGGCAGTATCTGGGTGCGCGGCCCAGCGCTGAGCCCGCTTGCCATCGGCCCCTTCGAAGACGTCGACGCCGGCGCCAAGAAGGCCGCCAAGGCTGCCAAGGCCAAGGCCAAGACAGCACCGATCGGAAGCACCGACAAAGATGGCTGGTACCGCACCGGCGACGTCGGCAAGATGGACCGCTCATCTCGATTGATTCTGACCGGCCGCGAAGACGACATCGTCAAGATCGAAGGCAAGCGCGTTGCCCTCGGCGAGGTCGAAGGCTGTCTGGAAACCTTCCCCGCGGTGCGAGCCGCCCAGGCGCGACTCCTTACCGACCCCTACACCGGCAGCATCGTGGTGGCGCGCTGCGTGGTTGGCGAGGACGAGGAAGTCAACGCCGAAGAGATTATCGA
>JAHEAK010000029.1:4619-16899 GCA_024642805.1 Kofleriaceae bacterium
GCGCGCAATCTGGCTCCCTACAAGGTGCCGCGCCGGATCGAGTTCTGTCAGCGCCTCTGATCGCTGATTGGCCTTGCTTGCTCTCGATCGATCGCCGTGATCGATCGCCACGATCGATAGCCGTTCTTCGATCGCTATGATCGATCGGTGCGATCGATCTTGCCTGTCGCGCTAGCTCTTGCCGATGCGCTCGAGACTGAAGAAGAAGTGGTCGCCCATGCCGACCTCGCGGTTGATACCGCCCAAACCCAGCAGCACATCCTCGCTCAGGGGCATGACCTCGTCGTAGAGGAAGTTGCGCGCAAAGCGCGGCAGGTGCGACACGCTGTAGTCGAGACTCACGACCTCGGTGTCGCGCCAACGGGATTGCTGAATGCTCGGCTCGAAACGGCCCGCTTGCAGGCAGCTGGCCATGAAGTACCAGCGCCGGTGTCGAAAATCGATTCCAAAAGGCATGAGCTCGAAGCCGATGAACTCGAGCACGCGAGAAAGTGGCAAGCGGGCTCCTGGCGTGTCGAGTCTGCGAATGAAACGCCCCTTGAAGAGCCCATCGGGCACGGCAATCGTGCGGTCTTCGATGAAGATCGCGTTGAGCTCTGCATTGGAGAGTCGCTGCAACTCGGCGGGGGTGTAGCCCATGATAGGCATGATACCCGCAGTTACGGAATAATTCCTAGAAATGCGCGCGAGCGGATTGCAGGCCTCGGCGCCGCTAGCTAGGGCAGACGACGGGCCAGGCTCACGTCGAGGGCCTTGCGCTCACCAGGGGCAAGCTCGACCTCGTAGTACATCGAATGGTAGTCGACGTGGCGCACTTCCAGGCGATGGACGCCCGGACCAAGGCGAACGCCGCCCTTGAGCTCTGCGACCTCACGGAGGTAGCGATTATCGAGCCACACCTCGGCATTGTCCAAGACGCAGCGAATCAGCAACACGCCCTTGCTGGCGCGCGCAGGCTTCGATGCCGCCCCGGGCCCACAGCCAAGGAGCAGCGAGAGACCGAGCACGAGCGCGGCTACCGATGCCCAGCTTCTAGCCATTGAGGATGGGCTGGCTGGTGTTGGTGATGGTGAGTTCAATGCTTATCTCGTTGCCACTGGCCATGACCGCCAGCGTTCCGTTGGGGATTCGCGCTCGTCGCAAGCTCGAGACGATGGCGGCCGCGCTCAGATTGCCGCTTACGCCCAGTCGGATCAGATCGGCGCGAATCTCGAGGGCGTTGACGGCTTGCACACCCTGGGTACTGGCCAGCTTGCTGATGATGGCGCCAACTTCGCGCCAGCCCTGCGCCCCGCGAATTCGAATCGACACGGCGGCTCCGGCACCGTCCCTTGGAACCCTGCTCGCCAGCGAGGATCGCAGCGCTGGTACCAGCTTGCTCGCGGCTCGGGACGCCGCCATTTTGTGTGCGAGTGCGTCGTCATTGCCATATCCCGACAGTCGGAGCTGCTTGTCGAAGATGGCTTCTCTGGCGAGCACGTCGAGAACTCGAATGCGCAGCTCGACGGCATGACCAACTAGCTGGGTCCCGCGAATCGGTCCCTCGGCACGGCCGCTGAGGCCAACGGTAATCGCTAAACGTGCCCCTGCATCACTGGCCAGCGTAGCCGAGGCAGCGTCGGCCAATGGCAAACCTGGCAAAGGTTCACCGACCATGGGCGAGTGGCCCGCGGTCGGTAACAGGTGAATGCCGAGTTTCTCGAGCGGCTCTTCGAGGAGTCGCGACAGCTCGGTGCCGCTCACGCCCGAACTTCCAAAGTTCACCGTGCTTGCGCTGCCATCGGACTCGGCCACGAGCAGAACCGCTCCTTTGGGATCCATGGTCGGTCTGTCAGCCTGAGCCGGCCGCGCCGACGCAAGCAGCCCAAGGACAACGAGCATAGCGGCGCCCAGCGCACGAAGACTGGCCCTCGCCCCTGCGACTGCTGGTGCAGCTTGTATAGCCCTCATTTTCGTTTCGCCTCGTCCTCTACTTTGTGGAGAATGATAACCAGGGGCCTTGCCTGCAGGAGCTCGGCAAGAGCGCCCTCGGGGACACGCAAGACACCAGCGTGCAGCGCATTGGCTGCCAGTATGGTAGCGCCCTTTCCGATACGCGCATCGTTTCGGGCACTCTCTTCGTCGACAAAGAAGAGCGTGGGGCCGCGATATTCCGTCTTGTCATCAGAGATCGAAAAGCCAATGGCCGGCGAGAGCTTGTGCTTGCGCGCGTCAATGATGAGTGCTTGCGGGCCCGTATTACCCAGCGCAGTCGGTGCATCCGGTCCAGCAAAGATCGTTCGCAGCGCGTCGAGGGGCAAGGCCATCTCCACCACGACGGATCCGTCCATGCCGTAGTCGATAGCGGTTGTGGCCAGAGGCCAGCTATCGTCCTCGATGGCTGTGCGTCGCAAGCCCCCGGCCAGTGGCAGCTTGGCCTGCGCAGCCAAGAGCTTGCTCCGACAGCGTTCCCGAGCCTGTCGCTCGGCCTTCACTCTAGCCATCTCGCGACTGGGCGAGCTCAAGTCCCCTGGCACCGCCGCGCGGGCCAAGAGCAGACCTCGCTGCCAATCGACGTGCGTCTCCTGGGCATGGGCTCGGCTCTGGTACAGGCACAGGCACGCCAGCGCGGCGAGCATGGCCGGCAACTGAGCCGCCTTTTGCCCTACTCCCACTCGATGGTTCCCGGCGGCTTGGAGGTCACATCGTAGACCACTCGATTGATGCCGCGGACCTCGTTGATGACTCGCGTCGAGACCTTGGCCAAAAGCTCGTAGGGCAAGTGCACCCAATCTGCGGTCATGCCATCCACCGAGTGCACGGCTCGAATGGCGAAGACCTCGGCATAGGTGCGCTGATCGCCCATCACGCCCACGGTCTTGACCGGCAAGAGCACGCCAAAGCTCTGCCAAATGGAGTCATAGAGACCAGCTGCAACGATTTCGTCGCCCAAGATCTTGTCGGCGGCACGCAAGGTGTCGAGGCGCTGGCGAGTGAGATCGCCGAGGCAGCGAACCGCCAAGCCGGGACCCGGGAAGGGCTGGCGATTGACCATGTTCTCAGGTACCCCGAGCTCACGACCGAGCTCGCGCACCTCGTCTTTGAAGAGCTCGCGCAGCGGTTCGACCAGCTCGAGATCCATGTCGTCGGGAAGTCCACCGACATTGTGATGCGACTTGATGACAGCCGACGGGCCCTTGAAGGACACCGACTCGATCACGTCCGGGTAGAGAGTTCCCTGTGCTAGCCACTTGGCGTTTTCGATCTTGTTCGACTCTTCTTCGAACACCCGAATGAACTCGACACCGATGATCTTGCGTTTGGTCTCCGGGTCGGTCTGGCCGGCCAGCTTGTCGAGAAAGCGGTCCCTGGCGTCGATGACGTGCAGGTCGACGTGAAAGTGGTCGCGAAAGACCTTCTCGACATTGTCACGCTCACCGGCGCGCAGGAGGCCGTTGTCGACGAAGATGCAGGTGAGACGGTTGCCGATGGCCTTGTGCAAGAGCGCGGCTACCACCGAGGAATCAACGCCACCAGAGAGTCCGCAGATGATGCGACCTGTATCGCCGACTTGGGCGCGAACCTTGGCAACCGCCTCGTCGACGAACGAAGCCATCGACCAGCTCTTCTCGAGCTTGCAAATGCGGAACAAGAAGTTGCCCAGAATCTCAGCACCACGAGGCGAGTGCACGACTTCGGGGTGAAACTGCACGCAGTAGATGCGCCGCTTGGCACATGCAAAGGAGGCGGCCGGTGAGTTCTCCGACTCGGCGACCAGGACGAAATCCGTTGGTAGAGCCTCGACGCGATCGCCGTGCGACATCCAAACATTGATCGCCTCGCCGGCCGTGAAGCCGTGAAAGAGCTCCGAACCCGCGAGCGGTACCAACTTTGCTCGACCGTATTCGTGCTTGTCGCTGGTCTTCACGACGCCGCCGAGTAACTTGGCCGTGAGCTGCGCGCCGTAGCAGATACCCAGAACCGGAACCCCGAGCTCGTAAAGCTCTTTGGAGATCGTCGGCGAGTCCACATCGTTGCAGGAGGCAGGTCCACCGGAAAGAACGATGGCATCTGGTGCGATCTCGCGAATGCGCTCCATGCCGATGTTGTAGGGATGAATCTCCGAGTAGACCGATTGCTCGCGAATGCGCCTGGCGATGAGCTGGGTGTACTGAGAACCGAAATCGAGGATAAGAACCGTTTGCCGGCTAGACATCGGCCGGACCATAACAAAGCGGGCATGCCCGCGTCGCGTGATTGGTACGGCGCTCGTGCGCGTTGTACCCGGCGGCTTTTGGCTCTATCTTCGCCAAACCATGCAATTCCTCATCGCGGTAGCCATGATGCTCTGCGCGCCAGCAGATCATTTCGAGGTTGAAAGCACGCGGCCCTACCAGGTGGCGGACTTACCTCTGACGCTAGAAATCAGCGCCCGCGACGCCGACGGTGGCCTGATGAAGAACTTCTGCGGCGCGGCCTCGATCGAGGGCGTGCATCGCACCACGCCTGATGGCTCCGAAGAAATCACCGAGACCGAGGTCTTTGTCGAGGGCAAGACCACCCTTAGCGATGTGCAGGTCGAAGGCACGATGCGAGTGAGCTCCGATGCCGCATCGGGGAGCTACGCGCCGACCCTGCGCAAGCTGCCTGGCTTTTTGTCGATGCTGCCGCCGCTCTTCGCGATCTTGCTGGCGCTGATTACCAGACAGGCGCTCATCGCCCTCTTCTCCGGCATCTGGGTGGGTTGCCTTTTCATCTACAACTACAACCCCTGGACGGCGCTCCTGCGCATCTTCGATACCCACCTGGTCAACGCGCTCGGCAATCCTGGCAACGCCTCCATCGTGCTCTTCACCATGGCGCTCGGCGGCATGGTCGGCATCCTGGCGCGCAGCGGCGGCACACGTGCCCTGGTCGAAGTCATGAGCAAGCGAGCGCGCACCAGACGCTCGGGACAGCTGATTGGCTGGCTCACAGGGCTCATCGTCTTCTTCGATGACTATGCCAACTGCCTCTTGGTGGGCAACACCCTGCGACCTCTCACCGACAAGCTCCACATCTCTCGCGAGAAGCTGGCCTATATCGTCGACTCCACCGCGGCCCCCATTACCAGCGTGGCCGTGATTTCCACCTGGGTCGGCTACCAGCTCGGTCTCATCGAAGATCTGGCGCAGGCCTCCCATACCACCGCCTACGACCTCTTCCTGAGCATGTTGCCCTACGGCTTCTATTCGCTCTTCACCATCGGCTTTGTCTTCACTCTGGCCTGGAGCGGTAGGGACTTTGGCCCGATGCTCAGCGCCGAGCAGCGCGCGGCCACCGGCAAGGTCTTGCGCGATGGCGCCCAGCCGATGATGGACAAAGAGCTCACTGAGATGGCGGATGCCGGCGATCGCGAATCGCACTGGAGTCTGGCTGTCGTCCCCATTGCGGCCGTCATTTTGATCGTGGCCATTGGCCTGTACGTGAGCGGTCTAAACAGCCCCGACCTTCCCGAGCACGCTGGCCTGCGTGACATCATCGGCTCCGCCAACTCGACCAGCGTGCTCTTGTGGGCCGCCTTCGGTGGCAGCTTGATTGGTGGCCTCTACGCCATCGGCAAGCGCAACCTCAACATCCACGAAGCGCTGGACGCATGGGTCACCGGCTGCAAGTCGATGATCATGGCGGTGCTCATCCTCACCCTGGCCTGGACCATTGGCGACATCTGCAAAGACTTCCTGCAGACCGGGCCCTGGGTCATCTCTCAGTTCTCGCCCAGCCCACACTGGATTCCCGCGCTCACCTTCATCCTGTGCGGCATCATCGCCGTTGCCACTGGCAGCTCGTTTAGCACCATGGCCATCGTGATTCCCATCGCCGGGCCCATGGCCTGGGCCGCCACGGGCGATGCCAGTGGTCTTGATCCCATGGTCGCGGAGAGCATTCGACTGGCCACACTCAGCGCGGTCCTCGGTGGCGCGGTTTTCGGAGACCACTGCTCGCCTATCTCCGACACCACGATCATGAGCTCCATGTCCTGCGCCTCCGATCACATCGACCACGTGCGCACCCAGGCGCCCTACGCGGCCGCCTGCGGCATTGGGGCCATCGTCTTTGGCTATATCCCTGCTGGCTTCGGCATCTCGCCGTGGATCAGTCTGCCCATTGGCATGCTGGCACTCGTTGCCCTGATTCGCTTCTACGGCAAGACCTCCGACGCACCTACGCCAGCCTAGTCGCGCCCCACTCCGCGGGTCGCCCGGCCATCGATGCGCAATGCGTCGATGAGTCGATGCGCACCATAGGAATAGTTCTTACTCGCTTCTTTTGCATCTACGCGCTCAGCGAGTTGGAGGCTGAGCAAGCACTTTTCTCGCGCTGGCTGACCAGGCCTGGCAAGTGGCAGCCGCATATCCAGGCATGCACTTTTGCATAGTGCTCGTGCGTTACTGGCCATTGTCCCTTCTCTTTTGCAGAGGGATAAAGGAAGTGCACCGAGCGAATCGCTCGCCGAGCTCCGGCCCTTGTGGCCAGGGCCGATCGCTCAACTGACTTAAATCTATAAGGAAATATGATGCACTCCGCCACCTATTCCCCGCGCGGCGCCGCCCGTCTGTCCGGCCTGCTCTACCTCTGTGTCATCGCCTTCGGCGTCGGCGGCGCCCTGCTGGTTCGGGCTCCCCTTATCGACACCGCTGACCTGGCCGGCTCGGTCAGCGCCATGGCCGAGGCGGCCCTGCCCTTTCGTCTGAGCATCCTCGCCGACCTGGCCATGACCCTGGCCGACGTGGCCCTGGCCCTGGTTTTCTTCCGCCTCTTTCGCCCGGTGAGTGCCGGCCTGTCCCTGGCGGCCATGAGCTTTCGTCTGCTTCAGGCCGGCATCCTGGCGCTCAACCTCGTCAATCTGTTCATCGCCATCAGCTGCGCGGAACAGGGCGAGGTGGCCTGGACCATGCGTTTGCTCAGCGCCCACGACGCGGGCTACGCACTGGCCCTCTTCTTCTTCGCTCTCCACTGTCTGTGCCTGGCTCGGCTGATCTGCCACCAGAACTTCATGCCGCGCGTCTTTGCGCCCGTCATGGGCCTCACCGCGCTCGTCTACCTGCTGGGCAGCGCCCTTCGTCTGGCCTTTCCGACGGCGGCCGCGAGCATCGCGCCGATCTACGCCCTGGCCTTCGTGCTCGAGCTGGCGCTCTGCCTATGGCTCCTTATGCGCGGCGTCGACGAGGCCGCCTGGAAGCGCATGGCGGCTGCAGCCTACGGCTGGCGCACCAGCTCCTAGCGCAACGAGGCACCACAGCCACTCCTACCAACAACGAGGCACCACGCCCTCCATAGCCAACAAGGACACACCCTCATGAAACCCCGCAATCCAGAATACTTCTTACCCATCGACGATCGCACTCGCCCCAGCAGCACAGCTGACATCTGCACAACAAGAAAGAATATCATGACCAACTGCAAGCCACTGACCATCACTCGTAGTATCTCCCTGAGCGCCCTCACCCTGCTCAGTGCTGCCGTCGCCATCGCCTGCGACGGTCAAGACGATGTCGACTGCGGCGACACCTGCGCGAGCGCCTACGCTGAGCGAGGCAGCCGCCGGGTGGCCACGAGCACACGAGAGCATGGTGAGCTCTCGCTGCGCGCCTGGTATCCCACCGACGCCCTCGCGGAGGAAAGCACTAGCTACCCGGTCGTGTTGCAGCTACCGGGCTTTCCCGCCGATCCGATGCCCATCTTTGGCCACGCCATCGACAACGCCCATGTAGCCGCAACGAGCCATGAGCTGCCGCTGGTCATCCTGTCACACGGCTTTGGCCTCAATCCCGAGTGGTACGCGCCGCTCGGCGAGCATCTGGCCTCCTACGGATTCTTCGTGCTCGCGCCCATGCACCGCGGCGAGTCGGACTGGGCCAGTGATGTGATCGCGGTCAGTGCAAGCCGACCGCAAGAGGTCAGCGCTGCCATCGATTTCGCCCTCGATGGTGAATTCGCAAGCGCCATCGATGGTGAGCACATTGCCCTCATCGGTCACTCCTACGGCGGCTACACATCGCTGGCCGTCGGCGGCGCCCGCATCGACTACAGCGCGCTACGAGCCCGTTGCGAAGGAGCCACTGAGCCCTTCGAGATAGGCTTCATGTGTCCACCCTTTCTCGAAGGGGAAGAGGAGCTGGCGGCCGCCATGGGTCTGGATTCGGTGCCCGAAGGGCTGTGGCCGAGCATGGCCGATGCCCGCATCGACGCCATCGTGCCCATCGCCGGTGACGCCTTTGCCTTCAGCGCCGAAGGCTTGGCGAGTGTGACGGTGCCCATGTTCGCCATCGGCGGCACCGCCGACACCGCCGCGCCCTGGGACTGGGGTACCGAGCTTGCCTTCGAGCACGCCGGCAGCAGCGACAAGCGCCTCTTGGGCTTTGAAGGCGGCGAGCACTTCTTGCCCCTCGCCGACTGTCAGGACATGCCGTGGATGAGCAGCATGCCAGAAGAGTTCCGATCGTACCTGTGCGACGATCCGGCCTGGAGCAAAGCCGATGCCCACGCCCACATCCAGCACTTTGTAACGGCCTTCTTGAAGGAGAGCTTGCAGGGTGATGCTCGCGCCCGCGAGGTGCTGCGCCCCTACCACTACCAGGGCATGAGCGGCCTCCTCTACCAACACGCCTCGCAAGGACAGGGCAGCGCGGACAACCGGCCGCCCGCGTCCCCCAACGGGCACCCGCTCTAGCTCCAACGTCCGGCGCCGCCGGCGCGTTTTCATGCAGGATTGCATCGTATTGCAGTCACGCAACCCTTTCTGCTAGACAGAAATGCATGGACTTCGCCTTTGACTGGAATCTCGCCCGCTCGTTTCTGGCCGCGGCCGAAGAGGGCTCCTTCTCGGCCGCGGCACGGCGTCTGGGCTTGGCGCAGCCGACCCTTGGCCGGCACGTGGCGGCGCTGGAGGAAGCCCTCGATGTCGCTCTCTTCGAACGCGTGGGCCATGGACTCGCGCTGACCGAGACCGGGCTAGCTCTCATCGAAGAGGTGCGAGCCATGCGCGAGGCCGCACAAAACGTCGCCCTGGTGGCCGCGGGACAAGCGCAGGCTCTCGAAGGCCTCGTTCGCATCGCGGCCAGCGAAGCCTTCTCTGCTCATCTCCTGCCGCCCATCTTGGCCAAGCTGCAGCACGAGCATCCGGCCATCGAGCTCGAGCTTGTCGTGTCCAACCAGGCTAGCGACTTGCGCCAGCGTGAAGCCGACCTGGCCATCCGCCACGTTCGACCCACCGACGAAGCCCTGATCGCCAAGCGCATCAAGGCCGCCAGCCCCTCCTATCTCTATGGCAGCCCGACGTACCTCGAATCCCTGGGTAATCCCAGCAGTCCAGAAGAACTCGCAGAGAGAGCAAGGGTCATCGCCTTCGATGACAGCCCGCTCTTGCGGCGCGTCTTGACCGAGGCAGGCTATGCCTTTGCGGCCGATCGTTTTCGCCCGCTCTGCAACAATCACCTCGTGCAGTGGGAGCTCGCCAAGCGAGGCTTAGGCCTGTGCGTGATGATGGAAGAGATTGGCGATTCGGAACCGATGCTGATGCGGGCGGGCTGCCCCACGGCTCCGGTGGTGAGCTTTGCTACCTGGCTGACCGCGCACCGCGAGCTGCGCACCAGCCGACGCATTCGCGTGGTCTTCGATTGCCTGGAGCGCGAGCTCATTGCTCGCCTCGGCGTCGAGCAGAGCGCGGCGACGGATGCAGCCTCACCCGAAGCGTGACACCGAAGCGCCGCACCCAAGCGTGACACCGAAGCGCCGCACGGGCCCCGCGCTTACTCGGCGCGGTAGTTCGGCGCTTCTTTGGTGATGATGACGTCGTGCACGTGGCTCTCGCGCAGGCCCTGGGGCGTCGAGCGCACAAACTTCGGCTTGACGCGCATGTCGGCGATGGTCGCGCAACCCACGTAGCCCATCGCCGAGCGCAGGCCGCCGAGCATCTGGTACACGCTGTCGCTGAGCGGCCCCTTGTAGGGCACACGACCTTCGATGCCTTCGGGCACCAGCTTCTGGGCGTCGCTCTGAAAGTAGCGATCACTCGATCCGGCGCGCATGGCGCCAATGGAGCCCATGCCGCGGTAGGTCTTGTAGCTGCGTCCCTGAAAGAGCACGACTTCACCTGGCGCCTCGGAGGTGCCCGCGAAGAGCGAACCAATCATCACCGAGCTGGCGCCGGCGGCGATGGCCTTGGCCACATCGCCGCTGAACTTGATGCCGCCATCGGCAATGATGGGGATGCCGCTCTTGTCGGCCTCGGTCGCGCAGGTGGAGATCGCGGTCATCTGCGGCACGCCAACACCCGCCACGATACGGGTCGTGCAAATCGATCCGGGACCGATGCCGACCTTGACCGCATCCACGCCGGCGGAGATGAGGTCGCGAGTGGCTTCAGGCGTCGCCACGTTGCCAGCGACGATCTGCACGCCTGGATGCTCCTTGCGGGTGGCTTCCACCGCCAGGATGACGCCCTTGGAATGACCGTGCGCGGTGTCGATGACGATCATATCGCAGCCAGCAGCCACCAAGGCGGCGACGCGCTCGGCGCGATCAGGCCCGACGCCGACAGCGGCTCCGACCAAGAGGCGACCGAGGGCGTCCTTGGCGGCATTGGGGTTTTGCTCGGCCTGTTTGATGTCGCGAATCGTGATGAGGCCCTTGAGCTTGCCGCTCTCATCGACGACTAAGAGTTTTTCTATCCGATTCTTGTGGAGGAGCGCCTTGCTGGCGTCGAGACCAACGCTGTCGGAGACCGTGATGAGCTTGCTGGTCATGACGTCGCTCACCGACTGCTGCCAGTTGGTCTCGAAGCGAATGTCTCGATTGGTCAGGATGCCAACCGGCATGCCCTTGCCATCGACGACCGGCAGGCCAGAAATGCCATGATGCAGCATGAGGGCGCGTGCCTCGGAGAGCGGGGTGCTAGGCGTGACCGTCACCGGATCGACGACGATGCCCGACTCGGCCTTCTTGACCTTACTCACCTCGCGAGCCTGCAACTCGGGAGACATGTTCTTGTGAATGACGCCGAGGCCGCCTTCTCTCGCCATCAAGATGGCAGTGGCTGACTCAGTGACCGTGTCCATGGCCGAGCTCACTAGCGGAATGCGCAGGCGCAGCTCGCGGGTGAGGCGAGTGGATAGGTCCACTTCGTTCGGCAGCACCTCGCTGGCTGCTGGCACCAGCAAGACATCGTCAAAGGTAAGGGCTTCGGGGATGGGGGCGTCACCAAGCATTTTCGTGTCCTTCGGCTGCGAGATGCAGGCACATATACGGGTCGGGTGGCGCGCCTGCAACACCTGGGGGACCAGCACTCCTTTTGTCGCGGGATCTGGGCTCCCAGGGGCCCGTCAAGGGCCTGGCCAGCAGACAAAAGCTAGGACTTACATTGCCCTGCATCGTGGGCGCTGGGGGTGTGGCTTCCCCCACCCTATCCCGGCCCCGCCTCCAGTCTGTGGCGATCACCCCGGCTGCAAGTGCGCAATACTTTCCGATTCCAGTTTGGCGACTGGTGGCACGAGACTTGATAACTAGGACGGCATCGCCCCTGCCTGTGGAGAACCCCATAACGTGAATCGCAATCTAGCCCTACTTCCCCTATTTTTTGGCGCCGTGAGCCTGGCGGCCTGTGTTGGCACCGTTCCCGACTCGCCAAATCCCGCCGACCCCGATGCTGGCATTGTCGATGACAGCGATGCCGCCGTGGTCGAAGCCACCGAGCTGGCCGTCTCGGGCACGGTCGTCGACTACTTCCAGGCGAATCTCACGCCGACCCCGCTGCCGGTCGTGGCCGATGCGACCTTGACCACCGACGGTCTCGACCCGACGGTCAGCACCCTCGCCGATGGCCTTGGCGCCTTCTCGATGGACATCCTGCCCGCCAGTCTCTTCTTCGTGAACGTGACGGCCCCCGGCTATCTTCCGACTCGCAACGAGCCAACCCAGGTTCTCGATCAGCCCCTGCAGCACGATCAGTACGCGGCCTCCGAGCTCGGCATGGCGCGACAGTACACGGGTGCCGGCGGCCTCACGCCCATCCCTGTTGAGCCAGGCACCGGCATGGTCATGATCGACCTGCTCCGCAACAACGGTCTGCCAGCTCTGGATGTTCCTGTCGCCGACATCACCATCGCGACGGCAGCGGCTCCTGATGTGCCTCTGGCCATTCCCGCCTACCTGGTCGACCCGGCAACCACTGACCTTTCGCCAAACGACGTCACGCTGGTCAGCGTTGTCGATGCCAACGGCAAGGCTCGCGCCGGCTTCCTCAACGTGCCTCCTGGTGAGT
>JAHEAK010000512.1 GCA_024642805.1 Kofleriaceae bacterium
CGAGCTGATGCAACTCTACGGACGCGCGCGATTGCGCGACGGCTTGCTCTTTCTGATTCACCCGGCAGACCTAGCGAGCATCTTCGAGCAGCTCCTTGGCGAGGATGAGGACCTGGGCGGCGGCACCAGCTTTCCGTACCTGATGACGGCCTTCGGCACGGTCTATTTCTGGAACGAGACCTACGGCCTCGGCCATGTCAACTTTGTCGAGGGCGAGGTCTATTGCGACGAGCTGACCGAACCATCCGGCGATACAGAGCTCAACCCGCGCCCAGCCTACGTTCCTTTCTTCCTATCAAGTGAGACCCACGATTTCGACGACGATAAGGGCAAGCCGCTGTTTAAGCGCAGCCTAAAAAGGCTTGGGCCGCTCGAGCACATGCAGGTCTACAGCTTTGTACCGGCAATCTCGCTTGGCGGTGACTTCGCACTCAAGAATCTCAAGATCAATGAGGCGACCGCACACCTTGCGATCTTGGCGCAGGCGGCGGAATTCACCATCTTCGGCACGGATGACGAAGGTGCAAAGGTTTCGGTGCGCGCCATCGCCTAGGGGCGACCCACCTTTTCGACCGGCCGAAGCAACTCGCTTCGCACGCCCCACACACCCCAGGGCGCTCTCGTGCGTGTAATGATGCATCCACTAACCATTCCGGCGCCTGAATCACTCAGGCTCTCCCATGTCCACGAGGCCTTCCCAATGAATCGCTGCATCGTCTTTCTTTCCGCCCTCTTCTTTGCGCTGCCCACGTGCAAGAAGGAGACGCCTCAAGCCCCTGAACCAGGCGCAGGCAGCACGCCCCAGACGCCAGTGGAAGCAACACCGGAGGAGAATGTGGAGGAAAACGCGCCAGAGGACACGCTCACGCCGCCCGAGCCCGGAGCTGGCGACACGTCGATCTTTAGTCAAGCCAGCAACGCGCTTGCCATGGACCTGTATCGGGTCAATCGAGACAAGCCCGGCAACCTGGTCTTCTCACCGGCGAGTATCTCGATGGCCTTCGCTATGACCTACGCCGGCGCCGCCGGCACAAGCGCTGAGGAGATGCGCAACGTACTCCATTTCCCAGAAGGGAGCGCCATCCACGATGCGGCTGGCTCACTTCTCAAAACCTGGAACACGGATGCCTCGGCCTATCAACTCAAGCTGGTCAATCGACTCTTCGGAGAGGGCTCGTACAGCTTCGAGAAGCCCTTTCTCACCCAGGTGGAGTCCTCGTATCACGCAGCTCTCGAGACGCTCGACTTTAAGACCGCCCCAGATGCGCAGCGCGAGCACATCAATAGCTGGGTCGCCGAGCAAACCGAGAATCGGATCAACGATCTCTTGCCAGCACCGAGCATCAATAGCGACACACGCCTGGTCTTGGTCAACGCCATCTACTTCCTGGGCAGCTGGGCGACGCCCTTCGTGGTGGAGTCCACCGCGGACCTACCCTTCCTGGTAAAGGGCAAGAAACGCGTACCGGTGCCGACCATGTCGCAAGTGGAGTACCACCGCTTCGGCGAGGTCGATGGAGCGAGGCTTCTCGAGCTGGCGTACAAGGACAGTCCCTTGGCCATGACCCTGGTCTTGCCCAACAAGGCCGATGGCCTGCCCGCGCTCGAGAAGGCACTGAACTCGGAGACGCTACAGGAGTGGCTGACAGCGCTCAGCCCTGAGAAGGTTTCGGTGCACTTGCCACGCTTCGAGCTCAAGGACGCTCGCCTGCCCCTGGTCGACTCGCTCAAAGCGCTGGGCATGAAGCTCGTCTTCTCGAGAGGCGACGCGGACTTTAGGACGATGGCCAATCCGCCCGCCAAGGCTGACCGGCTCTTCATCTCGGCTGCCTTTCACGAGGCCTTCGTCAAGGTCGATGAGAGCGGCACGGAAGCGGCCGCGGCCACGGCGGTGGTCATGGCGCGAGCGGGGGGTGCTCCGACACCGCCCAAAGAGTTTCACGCCGACCACCCCTTTCTCTTCCTGATTCGCGACACGGAGAGCGGCGCCATCCTCTTCTTGGGTCGGGTCGTCGATCCCTCCTAGGCCCGATTCCGCGACTCTCGGTGACACTCGCTGGCCGAGGTCGCCACGGTTGCCTGGCGAGCGAGTATCTAAATGGGGGATTTGCTCGACACGGAGGGCCGCTTTTGGCACAACGGGCCGAACCTGAGGCACCGACACCACGATGACCACTGACAACGCTGTTCCTGAATCCGACGCGCCCGCTCAAGCCCAAGAAGCCGGGTTCAAGAAGACCAATCTCCTCATCATCGCGATCGTCTTCGCGCTTTTGTGGGGTATGGCCATCACCTCGGGCAGCGTCATCTTCATGAGCATCGTTGGTGTGCTGACCCTGCTCGCTGCTGGTGCTGCGCTTTGGGTCTGGCGACAGGTTCGGCGCCATCGCGATCTTGCCAACGTGTTGCAAGGCGCTGCGAGTTCTCCCGAGGCACGGCGAGCAGCGCTTGCCAAACTGGAAGCCGATCCCAAATCGAGCAATCTCATCAACCTCATCGCCCGCGCCCAACTCTTGGCCGGGGATGATCCCAACGCGGCTCTTTCCCTTCTCGAGCCTGTCGACCTCAAAGCCGTGCCCGCGAACATGCAAGACGACTTTGCCCTGCTCAAGTCGCAACTGCTCTTGAGCTTCGGCCGAGCGAAGCAGGCCCGTCCCCTTGCCGATTGGGTCAACCTCGACAATCCCCAGCGCAAGGAGATGCGACCTATCATGGCGGCCATCGTCGCGGAAACCTGGGCCCGTACCGGTTCAGCCCGAGACGCCAACACCCTGCTCGATTCGGTCAATGATGCCGATGCCAGCAAGAGCGATGCTGTGGCCCCGCTCCTGATAGCTCGCGTCTATGCCTGTTTCTCCGCCGACAAGAAAGGCCTCACTCGCTCGGCGCTCAAGGAGCTTGCCGCGATCGATCCCAATCTCCTCGGTCGCTTCATCACTCCGCAGAGTCGAACGCATCCAGGCCTTGCGCGCCTGGCTCGCGAAGAGTTTGAACGCAAGGCACCCCGCGCGCAGCGCACGGCCGGCAACCGCGGCCGCATGCGCTAGCCCACAAGGCAAGGCTCGGTGTTTTCACTCTGCCGGCAGCAGGCCACAACGCGCTAGCACGAAGGCACAGATGGCCTCCAGATCGTCCGCGTTGAAGCGAGGCACTTCTGAGTAGTTGGAACTGTCGCCTACCACGGCGATGACACCGGGTATCCCCGCTGGCAGCGGCGCTGTGTCGCGGTGAACTCCGATCTTGTCCGCCTCGTGCGCGGCGAAGCCTTCACACAGCAGCAGGTCCAATCCGACCGGCAAGAGAGCGACAAGTTGGGCGAGACTCGCTGGCTCCGTGGTTGTACGAATCACCGCGCACTCCTTGTCCGAGGCAATACCGATAGCGTGAGCGCCGGCGTGACGAAAGCGAAAGGTGTCCTTGCCGGGCCGGTCCATCGCGAAGCCATGCGAGGCATGCTTGAGCGCGCCGATCTTCAGCCCCCTTAGCGACAGAGACTCAATGACCTGTGCCATTAGACTCGTCTTGCCACATCCAGAGAGCCCGACAAAGGAGATCAGAGGAGCCCTGGCAGGGCCGGTTTTCATGACTGGGTTCCTGACTGGCTTCATGACTGGCCACCCGTCTGCGCCGGATCGTGAAAGTTGGGAACGATCTCAATCGCACGTGGCGAGGCCGTGCAGTAGTACAGACACAGGCCGCAGCCGATGCAGCGCTCGTGGTCAAAGACAACGCCTTTTTCGCCGGGACCGATCGCCGGCGTCGGAAGAGGACAGGCAGTGATGCAGTAGTCGCAGGGTTGGCCCATCGCCGCCCAACATCTCTCGGTGACAACCTTGAGGGTTCCCATGCGTATGTCGGGCAAGGGCGTGAGCCGCAACGCACCTGGCTCGCAGGCCGCGACACAGGGCTGGTCCTCGCACAGTCGGCAGGCCGCCATCGAAGGCAGCACGCAGGGTGTGTCTTTGGCATCGCCGTAGGCTTCACCAAGCGGCAAGATGGCCTCCTCCGGGCACGCCTTCTTGCATTCGCCACAGCCGGTGCAGGTCTTCACGAAGTCGTTTTCGTCGCCGGCTCCGGGAGGCCGCAGGTAGGGCGGCAAGAGCTCCTTGGGCGGCAGGCGGACCTGGGCGCTGTAGCCTGGCCCCGAATCGCTCGACTCCGCGGGCTTGCGCCACAAGAGCGCGAACATCTCTCTTCGCGAGTATTCCGACACTACATCCCCGTTCGCATTTCCATGGGCTGCGCCAAGAGCCATAGGTTGGCGCAGGTAACCAGCAGCGGAAAGATACTGACGACTAGGCGCGCCTTCCAGGGCAAGGCGCCTTGCCGCTGCTCCCCGGCCAGGCCGCGATGCGCGCGCTCGGTGGCCCTGATAGCCCAGAGGTGACCGACCAGCACGAAGAAGATCATCAAGGCCCAGACCAAGTTCATGGAGCCAAGCATGCG
>JAHEAK010000513.1 GCA_024642805.1 Kofleriaceae bacterium
TTCCCATTTGAGAGGCATAGCTTGCGTGGCCATTCGTTGGCTAATGAGGATCTTCTCCCCCTCGAGGATGAGGCCAGCGACGACCAGCTTGCGGGCTCGCTCCTTGACCTGGTCTTGGCAATCCTGCCCCTGCCCCTCTTGCCCTTGGCCCTCCTGCCCTTGGTCTTGCCTGTGGCTGTGACTCACGCCTTCAGCATAGCAGTCTCTTTTCCCCTTCTTGGCCGGCTGCTGCGTTGACAGGCCCTTCCCGGGCTCCTAATGTCGTTGCAGCATGAGGCTCTACGCTGGCAAAATCGACACGATCTCCAACGAAATCATCACCAGACTCACGACCGACGGTGATGTGGATGTGGTGGATCGCAGCGAAGCCGAGCTCGACGTGGCATCGGTGCTGAAAGAATACCTTCGAGTCGATCGCGAGCTCACCGAGCGAGCCAAAGACATCCTCGAGATTCGCGGCCTTGGTTTTGCGCACTTTGGTCGCACCAAGCGCGGTCTTGCCGAGAAGAAGGACTTTGGACTGGGCGAGGACTCCCTCACCTGGATCACCAATCAGCTGCTCGAGACCTTCATGCAGAGCCGTCACATCGAAGAGATTTACTCCGACGATGCCGTCCTGCGCCGCAAGAGCAAAGACATCTTGCACAAGCACATGATGGTGGACGACGAGCTCGATCAAGAAGTTCGTCAGCGCATCCGGAACCTCGAAGAGGGCACCAGCGCCTGGGACATCGAGTACAACCGAGTCCTCGATCAGATGAAGACCAACCACGGTCTAAAAGAATAGTTGGCGCCCTGGCTCGATGGGTGCCGAAGAGGATAGGCGCTCAGAGTCGCGCAGAAATCTCAATCTGCAGGTTGAGTACCCGGACCGCCAGGGATACCCGATCGACGTAACCGAGTCGGTTTCCAATCGCGGCATCTTCATCAGGAGCAGCCAGCACCATCGCATTGGTGAGCGCGTGCGCCTGGCCATTTCTCTGCCTGGCTTTCCCGATTCGATTCAGCTTACGGGCGTGGTCGCGCACATTCGCGAAGCCAGCGCCAATCAGGGGCGCGGCGTCGGCTTGCACATTGCCCAGACCGAGTACGCGGCCAAGCTCAACGAAGTCATGTCGAGCACCGTGGGGCGCGAGTTTAGCCTGTCGACCGGTCCCTACTCACAGTTGGCGGCCTTGCCGCGCGTTCGCCTTGCCACCACTCCGACGCCCCTGCATCGGGCAGAGCGACTCTCCAAGGCACTCGGCGGCCCCGACATTTGGTTCAAGCGCGATGACCTGACCGGCTTTGCTCTCGGCGGCAACAAGGTGCGCAAGATGGAGCTCATCGCTGCGCTGGCCTTGCAACGAGAGGCTGACACCTTGGTCATTGGCGCACACTCGCCAGGCTCACATCGCATTCGCATCACCGCTGCGGCCGCCGCTCGCCTCGGCCTTGATGCGGTCGCCGTCGTCGCCAATACAGACGACGGCTCCAACGACCTGGCCTTTAGTGAGTTGCTCGGCGCCCAGGTGCGCGGTCTCCTGAATGCGGAAGCATCCATCGATGAAAACGTTGGTCTGTGCGTGGCGCAACTTCAGGCGCAAGGCAAGAAGCCCTATGGACTCACCGAGACCGACGCCAGCTGGTTGGCTGCCTGTGGCTACGTGCTCGCCTCGATCGAATTGAACGCACAGCTGCAACGCCAACATCTAGCGCCAGAGATGCTGGTGTGCCCGGTGGGTTCGGCCGAGACCATGGCCGGGCTGGTCGTCTCGCAGCGCTGGCTCGACTGCAGCTATGACGTGCTAGGCGTCAGTGTCGCGCGCACACAGCAATGGTGCACCGAGCGAGTCGCCACCATCGCCTCCGAGGTCTGCGCCGAGCTCAACATCGCCGACACGATTCCCGTCGATGACATCTGGATCAATGCCGACTACGCGCGACGAGAATCCACGCCACCTGACACGCACTCCGAGGAAGTCCTCGATGCCGTTCGCACCGTGGCCCGCCTCGAGGGCATCTTCCTCGATCCGGTTTTCACCGGGCGCGCCATGGCCGCCCTGATGGCCCTCATCAAAGGTGGCGAGCTAGGCAAACGCCAGAGTGTGGTCTTTCTGCATACAGGTGGCTCGCCAAGCAGCGCCCTGCCCCGCGTGCGCTAGCCGATCCGCGCAAAGCCCCGCGTGCGTTAGCAGAGCCGCGCGTGCGCTAGCCGATCCGCGCAGTGCCTCCTGGTGTCCTCAGACCTGTGGAGGGCGGGCTTGTCTCGATGCTCACCCCCAGTGTGACATGTAGTCCTGTGCCCGAAGGGCCCTGCATTCGCGTCCCTAGCGGTCGGTACGTTCGTTGCAATAAGAGGCTTCGCTATGTACTGCTTTGGCGACTCGACCGCGTTTCCTTTGCGCGACAACTTCCTCGAAACCCTCACTCGCACGGTGCGGGCCTGTGCGTCCCTCTTCGCCCTCGAGTGCGAGATGGAAGACGCGGAGCAACAGATCCACGTCCTCTCCAAACACCTGAGTGTCGAGCTCCGCAATCACGAGAGCATCGAAGTCGCTCTCAACCTTGCGCTCGGCAAGGCCCAGGGCACCCTGGCCACCCAAACGGCCGGCCTCCTTCGCCAGAGCTACCAAGGCATCCTGCGCTCCGCGCGGCAATCCCTGCTCAATCGACAAGAGCAAGCAACCAGGCAGCTGACGCCTGCAAACACCCAGGCGCGCGTCCGCGAAATCGTCGCTGCCTTTTGGATGAGCAATCAACTGCCGCTTACGCAGTGGAGCTATCGCTGGCGCATCGACGATAGCGGCCAATCACGCACCGAACTGCACGCGCAACAGCGTGGCATGAGTGCAACCTTCTCTGCCGCGCAGGCCAACCAGGGGCCATGGTCGGCTCCGATCGCAGTTTCCTCGCTGGTCTCCTCGCTCTCGTTGCAGATTCCGATCTGGACCCGACGAAGCAAGGGCACCGAAACCAAGCTCGAGGACTTGGTCGACTACAACATCATCGAGATCGAGTCTTCGCTCAGTCGACAGAAGATGCTTCTGCGTCGCAACGGCAAAGCCAAACACGCGTTGCTCATCACGCTGGCTGATGCGGCCCAGAGTCAGGCCACCATCTCCCTGGTCGACGAGGCCCATGACATGGTGGGCGAACGCCACTGTCTCTCTGTGACCGAAGTCGAAGCCATGGGCAGCTTGTGGAGCCTCATCCAAGAGCACCAGGACACACTCATCGATTCCCGGAGCCAGCTGAGCGCCCTGAGCATCGACAATCGCGGTCTAGAGCTTTACGAGCACCCTGCGGAAATCGCCGAAGCCTTCCTCTCGGCCATCGCGCCACTGGCCAGGGAGATTCGCATGCGCAGCCGCGTTCCCGGTGAACTCATCCTTAAGAAGAACACCGGCGAAGGTCGTCGCGAAGAGCTCTTCTTGCCTCGCGAGTCGCTGCAAGCCCTATATGAGCATCTTCCCGAGCGCTTCACACAAGTCTTCGACGCCATGGGTCTTGGCCAGGAATCGACACGAGAGTTCGTCACCATGCTCGATGCTGAGCACGCTCACAAGCAGCGGCGTCAGCGTTCAGTACGGGTCGCCGCACATCCTGAGCACGAGGAAGAGGCACCTCCCCGCCGCTCCTCATCCGCGCGAGCCATCGACGCCACCTTAGCGGCTCTTGGCATCGAAGAGGGCCAGGACCAAGACGAGAACACCTTCAACGAGCCAAGCGTCATCGTCGAATTCGAAGCGGCCGCCGGTTAGAGGCCAGCGCCTAGGCGAGTGCGCCCTGCACTTCGGCAACGATCATTTCAGCCAGTCGATCGAGGCTCTCTCGCCCCTCCTCGGCACTGGCTTGCCCTGGACGGCCCGCGTAGGCGCGGCTTAGGCCCATCTCCTGAAAATCGGTGGTGCCGGCGGCAATTTGCTCCGAGAGGCTGATATCGACCGCAGGCAGGCTGCTGGCGATCCCAGCGTCGACCAGGGATGCATCACAGGCCAGAACGATCGATGTCTCGTATTGGCCCGCGTGGCAAGCGCCACTCTTGAACTCGGCACTGAGCGTGCGCGCCCATTTTCGCGAGAGCGGACAGGCAACCGATACCTTGTTGGACGTGGCCAGTACCGCGCGCACGGCGGCGTCCTGCGCGGGCTCCAGATGGTTGTTGATCAAGCACACGTGGGCCGCGCCGCCGAGCACATAGGCCTGCACCAATGCCGAGAGCATGCCAGTGAGCACCTCGCCTGCGATCGAGACGGCACCGGGAAAGGCAGCGGCGCACTCCGTGACGCCATAGGGAATACTCGGAGCAATCACCGGAGCCAGACCTGCGGCCTCCAGCAGGATGGCCGCACGCTTGGCTGCGCCCACCGAGATGACCGTATCGGTAGCCAGACTCATGTGTGGACCATGAGGCTCGACCGAACCAACCGGCAGCAGCACAACCAGCTTGCCTGTGGCCAA
>JAHEAK010000030.1 GCA_024642805.1 Kofleriaceae bacterium
CCTTTGCCAACTCCGGCACCGAAGCCGTCGAGGCCGCCATCAAGCACGCGGAGCTCGAGCGACGCCTGCGCATCGACAACATCATTGCCGAGATGCACGTCGAGACTCATCGCATTCGCCAGGGTCTGCGCGATAACACGCTGCACCTGCCCGAAGAGCTCTTTGAGACCGCGGCCCGTCTCTTTGGCCTCTCCGACATTCCCAGCTTGCAAGAGCTCTTCACCCGAGTCGCGCAAGCCAACCTCAACTCCTTCGAGCGCGCGCCCGCTTTCATGGCCATCGAGGGCGCCTTTCACGGCAAGACCTCGGGCTCTCTCAAGCTCACTTATCGGGCCGAATACCAAGCACCGTGGCGCGGACTCGGGCCGGGCAGCGCCTTCATCGCCGCAGGTGATCTCGAAGCGCTCGCCGCCTACACTCAAGCCAACACCATTCCCTACCTGGCCCTGGAGGCGGGCGCCGACGGCGCCGTGTCACTGGTCGAGAAGCACTTCGTCAACATCGCCGCTTGCTTCGTGGAACCGATCCAAGGCGAAGGTGGTGTACGAGAAATCGATCACGGCTACATGCGCGCGTTGCGCGAGGCCGCGGACCAGGGCGGCTATCCGCTGGTCATGGATGAAATCCAGAGTGGAATGGGCCGCACCGGTCTGTTCTTCGCCTCGCAACACTCGGGTGTGGTCGGCGATTACTACCTGCTCTCCAAGGCACTCGGTGGCAGCATCGCGAAGATTTCAGCGCTCTTGGTCGAGCGTGAGCGCTATGTCGAAGAGTTTGGCTACTTGCATACCTCGACCTTCGCCGAAGACGACTTGAGTTCCGAGATCGCCACACGCGTCCTCGACCTCATCGCCGACGAGGGCTTGCCTGCGCGCTGCGCGCACATGGGGACCTACCTCATCAAGTCCTTAGAGGCTCTCAAAGTCCGCTACCCTGAGCAGCTACGCGAGATTCGCGGCCGTGGCCTGATGATTGGCATCGAACTAGCTGCCCTCGACGACTCACCATCGGCGCTCTTGAGCGTGCTCTCGGAGCAAGACCTGCTCGGCTTCATGGTCTCGGGCTATCTCTTGCACGAAGAGCGCATTCGCGTCGCGCCCACCCTGTCCTCACGCGCCACGATTCGCGTCGAACCTTCGGCCTACTTTAACGAGGCGCAAGCCGATCGCTTCTGCGCCGGCCTGGAGACCTTGCTCCGCTGCCTCCGCGATCACGATGTCTTTGCACTCACCCGCTTCATCGTCGGGCGAGCTCGTGAAGAGAAGCGCCCCGTGCCGAGCGTTACCAAGGCCGAGCAAGTCAAGCCGAGCGGTGGCTGCGCTCGCGTTGGCTTTTTGTGTCACTTCCTCGAGCCGCGCGACCTGGTGCACTGGGATCCAGCACTCGAAGCCTTCACGGCCGACGACTGCCAGGCCTTTCTCAGCCGCACGCAGGGCATGCTCAGCCCCTTCATTGTCGGCCGCACCGAGCTTAGGTCCGCGCTCGGCAACAAGGTGCACGCCACGGTCATCGGCGTGCCCTTTACCGCCGATCAGGTCATCGAGAGCATGCGCATGGGCGAAGGCGACTGGGGCTTGGACCTCATCCATCGCGCCGTCGAGCTGGCTAGACGCAAGGGCTGCTCGATCGTCGGCTTTGGTGGTTACACATCAATCCTGACCAACAATTGCCGCGAGATTGTGGCCTCGGATCTGGCCCTTACCAGCGGCAACTCTCTGACCGCCGCCGCCGCCCTCGACTCGGCCTTTTTAGCCGCCGATCGACTGGGCTTGGATCGGCGCATCCTCGGTGTCGTGGGCGCCGCCGGCAACATTGGTCGCGTTCTGGCCGAAGTGGCAGCCGAAGAGGTCGATGAAATCGTGCTCGTGGGCCGCTCGCATGCAGCGCGACGTCTTCGCCGCACGGCGGCTGCGCTCTATGGCAACGTGGTTCGAGAAGCCCAGCTCGCGCCTCGCGCGGGGCTGGCGCGCAGTGTCGCGAACACTGGCGTCTTGTCGCGAGTGGATCTCTCGGGCACCCCAGACGAGGTTGGCGATCGCATCTATCTAGCCCTCGACGAAGAGCTAGGCGCCAAGGCTCCCGTTCGCATCTACGATGACATGGGCGCGCTGCGAGATTGCAACATCATCATCAGCGCCACCAACTCGGCCCGCCCGGTCATCTTGCCGGAGCACATCGCGCTCGACGCGCCGGTCGTGGTCTGCGACGTCGCGGTACCTCTGGACGTGTCCCCTCAGGTCAGCGAGGCCCGTCCCCACTGCGTCGTGCTGCGAGGTGGCATCATCAAAGCGCCACTCGATCAGAGCGTGCGGGTCGATGGCATGAGCCTGCGCCCTGGCGAAATCTACGGATGCCTGGGTGAGACCTTGCTCATGTGCCTGGCTGGCATTGGTGAGAACTTTTCTTTTGGCGCTCTCTCGCCGACGAGGGTGCGCCACGTTCGAGAACTCGCGCGGCAACACGGTTTTGGTGTGGAAGAGAATCCCGTCTAGAGGGAGTGGAGACAGACTATGCAAGAAGGAACAATCAATCGCGTCTTTCGTTCGAGCTTTCCAGAAGCAGAGGACACGGGATTTCGCACCAACGCATGGCGCTACGGCCTGGCCGATAGTCCCGATGATCTGAGACCACTGCACGCAACTCTCCTGCACGCGCTGGCCACCGCCGCCAAGCTCGAAGACAAAATCGGAATCACTCTCTTGCCTGAGCGCAAGGGCGACCCGACCCACATCAGCTATCGCGAGCTGTACCACAAGGCCACCTATATGGCCGAGGCCCTCAAAGATCTGGGCGTGCAGCCGGGTGACCGCGTGATGCTCGTGCTACCGACCTCGCTCGACTTTGCCGTCGCCTTCTTTGCGATTCAATTCGCGGGTGCCATCGTGGTTCCCGCCTATCCGCCCGCCGGTCTGCGTCTGCGCGCGGGCCTCGATCGCCTGGGCCACATTGCCAATCATGCCGGCGTCAAGCTGTGCATTACCGCCAATCTCGTCAAGCCTGTCATGGGCGAGCTGGCCTTGCGGGCCAAGGGCGTCCAGAACATCGTCGCCATCGAGGACCTCAATCTCGACAAAAAGCCCGACAAGAACGTCAAGGTTCGCGCCCAGGGCTCCGACTTTTCCTTTGTGCAGTACACCTCGGGCTCGACCGGCAATCCCAAGGGCGTCTTGCTCACGCACAAGAACCTCTGTTCCAACATCCAGGCCATCGGCCAGGCCCTGCGCATCAATCGCGAAGACGTGGTGGTCAACTGGTGCCCGCTCTATCACGACATGGGCCTCATCGGGACCTTCCTGTTCTCGATCTACTGGCGCACTCCCTACGTGCTTATGTCGCCCATCTCCTTTTTGCAGAAACCATCGCGATGGTTGCGAGCAATCCACGACTATCGCGCCACCCTCTCGCCTGCTCCCAACTTCGCCTATGGCATGTGCGTGAGTCGCATAAAGCCCGAAGAGCGCGAGGGCCTCGATCTGAGCTCTTGGCGCATGGCGATGAACGGCGCAGAGCCGGTCAACTACCGCACCCTCGTCGACTTCGGAAACACCTACAAAGAGTACGGCTTCGAGATGAGCAGCTTCCTGCCCGTCTACGGCCTTGCCGAAGGCACCTTGGCTGCGGCATTCCCACGCCCTGGCAGCCCCGTGCGCTTCGAGGTCGTCGACCGACAAGAGCTTGCCAATGGACGCTCCGTGCTTGCCAGCGGTAAAGGCTCGATGGCCGTCGTGAGCGTGGGACGCAAAGTGCCCGGCCACGAAATTCTCATCCTCGATGAGAATGGCGCTGAGCTCGAAGAACGAGAAGTCGGTCATATCGTCGTCGCCGGCGACTCGGTGATGCACGGCTACTTCGAAGATCAGGCGGCCACCGACAGGGTCCTCAAGGACGGCTGGCTGTGGACCGGTGATCTCGGCTATCAGGCCGACGACAATCTCTACATCACGGGTCGCGCAAAAGATCTCATCATCGTGCGCGGTCGCAACATCTACGCCGAGGACATCGAGCGCATTGGCGAGCGTGTCGAGCACATTCGCCCGGGCGGCATCGTCGCCTTCGGCGTCTATGACGAGGAGAAGAAACGCGAGCTGGTCCTCGTCGTCGCGGAGACCAAACTCGAAGATGAGAAAGCTATCGCCGAGCTGGCCCAAAAGGTCTCGGAGAAAGTCGCCGAGTTCTGCTCGGTGGATCTCGACGAGGTGCTCATCGTCGGCCCCGGAACCATCCCCAAGACCTCCAGCGGCAAGCGCCAGCGCTCGCTATGCCGAGCGCAGTATCTCGATGGCACGCTCAAGCCTGCAGCCCTTGGCAAGATCGAGCTTGGCCTGGTGTTCGCACGTGCCAAGGCAGGCATGTTCTTGATGAAGGCCAAGGGCCTCTTCAAGCGCGGCGAGCGACGCGAGCGGGACTAACACAGCTTACAGCCTGACACATCGAGCCGGCCGCCGACGCGGCCACTCGAGCTAGGGCTCGCGGCTACTCTGCCAACTCGAGATCGAAGTCGACGTCCTGAATGGCGACGTTCTTGAGGGCCAGTCCGAAGGTCTTGGGGCGCAGCTCGTGGAAGGCGATTTCCAAGCTTTCTAGGCGACCGATGGTCAGGCGCGCCGAGAGCTCGTGGCCAAAAACGATGAGCTTGCTGGCCACCGTGCCGAGGCCCTTGCCGACGGCGCCGAGAACCGTCGGCTTGACCTCGTCGTCGAAGTCGGGATGGAAGTGCAGACTGCCAGCGAGATCGAGCTCGTCGATGTGTGCGCGCAAGCTGCCTTCGCCGCTGCTGAGAACCGCTGTCTCATCCAGGGAGAGGTGCACGGCGATGTTGTCGAAGTCGAGACGATGCAAGCGCACCTTGGACTTCTTGCCGCGCTCATCGTCGGAGTCGTCGCGCTCGCGCTCGGAGGCGAACTTGTAGTTTGGCAAGGTCGCCAGGCGCACCAGCTGCTTGTTGGCAAGCACGACGTCGCCGGGAGAGAGCGACCAGAGCACGATGGGCTTCTGCAGGCCGGGAATCAGCGGGATGTCGCGCTCGATGACCAGATCCTGCCCGCGCACGCGAATGTCGATGAAAGCATCCTCGAGATCGGAGAGTCCTCGCTCGAAGTCGCGATAGTCGATGATGCCGCCCTCGACCGGGATTCGGAAGTGATGCCTGGAGTCGCGCTTGCCAATCACAGGCAAGGTCATCGACATCGAGGCGTCGACATCCAGCTGACCGTTGACGGTCTCGAAGACCCCGTGATCGAGCTTGATTCGCGACTTGCGTCTGGGTTTGCTCTGGCCCTCGCCCTCGATGTCTTCGGGCGGAATGGTCGGAAAGTCCTCGCGCCTTAGCTCCGAGACGGAAATCTCGATGGCGCCGACGAGCACTTCGCGGATTTCCACGCGCTCATGCACCCGCAAGCCTTCGGGCAAATCGATGGCGGCAATTTGAATGAGCGCTGGACCACGCTCGATGCGCAAGCCACGAGCATGGGCCTTGATCGCGTCGACGTGAAATTCGCCACTGTCCCAACCGACCTTGAGGCCCGAGACCGTGATCGATCCGATGTGGATGGCCAGCTCACTCAGGGTCACGACGGCGTTTTGCAGGGTCAGCGTGCCCACCTGGATGCGACCGCCTCGACCATCGAGTTTGACATTGAGGCCCTCGGCGATGAGGTGGGCGCGAGAGGTCACCGAGTCAAGCTCCAGGCACACGCTCTCGGACTCGAGGACAGAGGCGCGCAGCTCGCCGGCAAAACCGTTGCGAATGCGTCCTTCACAGGTCACATGCGAAATCGTCGCGGGCTCTTCGGTGAACAAGCGACCGCTGCCAAGCGGCAGCTCCAGGGTGGCCAAAAGCTTCTTGATGGCGATGCCGGCCAGCCGCGTCAAACCGTCGGCAAACTCCAGATCACCACAACCTTCGCTGATCTCTTCGAAGCGCAGCACCGTGGGCGGAACGCTTTGGGTGCTCAGATCCAGCTGAGCACAGGCCAGGTCGGCCAACTTTAATCGCAGTCCACCCGACACTAGGGCGCACTCCTCTCCGAATCCGCAGCTGGCTCTCGGCGCAGCACTAGAAGCGATCCTTCCAGCGACGCAGAGCCGCAAACACGGCCACGGGGCTGTCGTCTTCCGCGCCCTCGGCACGAGCCGCCGCCATCACGCCCGGCTCACCGACGCGCACGAAGATATTGGTGGCGCGCTCTTCAGCGACCCGAAATCCCATGCTCGGTTCGCCAGCATCTCGCAGCGCCTGCACAGCCTGCGCACGTTCTTGAATCTCAGTGTTCTTCGGTTCAACGACGGCGGCAAAGCGAAGGTTCGAGAGGGTGTATTCGTGACCACAATAGATGCGCGTATCCGCAGGCAAGGAGGTGAGGGCCGTGAGACTCGCGAACATCTGTTGCGGTGTACCTTCGAAGAGGCGACCGCAACCGGAAGCGAAGAGCGTGTCGCCGGTAAAGACCGCTTGCTGCGCTGGCATATAGAAGCTGATGGCACCACTGGTGTGCCCGGGATTGAAGATCACTTGCGCCTGTAGTTCGCCGCCCGCATCGATGTGCTCGCCGTCAGAGACGAAGACGTTCTGACCGGGCACGCGCCCGCGATCCGACTCGTGGGCGATGACCTGTGCCTCGGGCACGCGCTCGAGTACTTCCTTGTTGCCGCCCACATGGTCGTAGTGGTGGTGTGTATTCCAAATCCCGACAAGCTTGACGCCGTGGGTGTCGATCGTCTTGAGAACCGGCTCGGCTTCCGATGGATCGACAACGACCGCTCGCTGCGTCTTATCGCAGATGAGCAGATAGGCGTAGTTGTCCGCACGGCACGGAATCGAGACAATTTGCATGGGCCGGAGCGTACTGGCCGAGGTCGCGGCGCGCTACGCGGATGCCCGCAAGCGCAGGCATGCGTCGCACAGCTGCCTACATCTCGTACTAACGCGCCGTTGCCTGGAGTCCTCGATCGGGTACTTTCGTCCCAACGATCTCTCCACTATGCTTATGGAAACCGGCAGTTTGTGCGCGTTTTTCCTGGCACATTCATTGCCTTAGCAGAGAGGTACCTATGTCCCGACTATTTCGATCGACCCTTGTTCCCGCAGTCTTCGGCCTCCTGGTTTTGGGAGCTGGCTGCACCTTCGAACCTCCAGGGGACGTGTCGAACAGCGGTCCCAACCCAGGTCGCCCAGACGGCGGCATCACCCCTGGCGGCGCAGACGCTGACCCGGGCGGTGGCGGTGGCGCGGAGACCATGACTCTCACCTTTACCAGCACGCCTGTCGGCGGCCAGTACGCTCCCAAGAACATCGTTGCGGCATGGATCGAAGACGCGCAGGGTAACCACGTTAAAACGATCAACCGCCAAGCAGCTGTGCGTGTCCAACACCTGGTTGCCTGGAACGCAAAGGCCGGCGCCAACCAAGACGCCGTTACCGGCGCCACTCGCGCCAATCACAACACCCCTGTGACGGCGACCTGGGACATTACGGCTTCTGCGGTACCGGATGGCATCTACACGGTTCGCATCGAGACCGCCGACGACAACTCGGGCACGGCCGATCAGAACAACCAGGGTACCTATACCTTCGAGGTGAACGGTACGGCTAGTGTGCAAACGCCAGCCGATGGTCTCTACACCGGCGTCACCATCGACTACTCGGGACGCTAAGCTCTCCGAAAGTAGCGAGGCCTGTTCCGCCCTTGCGTATGCGAGGGCGTAGTAGCAGTGCTAGCGCTCAGAGCAGGCTGTCCAAGGGCTCCAGGAGATAGGTGGGGGCCCGCGTTGGATCCACCATGGTGGAGTGCCAGCGAGCGATGCCGGTATCGACCAGAGCCGCGTGCATGTCGACCGAGCGAGCACCGATGATGTCGGTTTCGATTTGATCGCCGACCATGATCATCTTCTTGTTGCCCGCGCGCCGCTGCACTTCGCGGAACATGGGTCCGAAGGGTTTGCCGAGGCGAGCGAAGCTCGGCTTGCGCTGCGGATAGCGCTGGCCAAGGGCCGACTCGAGCATGAGGGCCGCGGCGCCGCTAGTGAAGCCAAAGGAGCTCAGACTCTTGGGGTAGATGACATCGGGGTTCGGCAAGATGAGACGCGGCTCGCGCCCGGCATCGAAGGCGCGAATCAAGGTGCTCAACAGAAGGTCCATGGTCTCGAGAAAGGGGTAGCCGGCATCGTCGCAGATGACGAGCGCGTCGAACTCGGCATCCGCACTGGGCGCAATCGCCTCGCCGCCCGCCTGGCGCACGTAGGCAAAGCTATCTTCGGGGCCGAGCACCATCGCGCGCGCGCCTTCCAGGCCCATGGTGGCGAAGAAGGGCTTGAGCAGCATGCCGGAGCTAATGATCTGCTCGGCGTCCACGGCCAAGCCATAGCTGCGGAGCGTGGCCGCAGAGGTCTCTGGCAGTTTGGAGGCGTCGTTGGTGACGATGAAGAACTCTTTGCCGGCCTCGCTGATCCTGGCCAGCAAGTCCGCGGCTCCTGGCATGGCCGCAGAGGAATGCACCAGGACGCCGAAGGCATCGAGCAAGAGGACGTCGTAGTTCTCAACCAGAAAGCTGGCGCTCACGAGCGGGCAGTCGATCTCGCTGAGAGCGATAGGTGGAGCTAGAGTGGCCATTGCGTATTCCTGGCTGGCGTTATAAACCGCCCGCCACGCAATGGGTAGGCACTACGACATTTGCCAGGCAGAGTCGCCCGAAGACGCGAGCGAAGCGCAAGGCAACGCGCCAAGCGGGACTCTCGACTGGGACGAGCCGGAGGGCTGGCCGAGCGATGCTCGTCGCGATCGACTGATAGGCAGCTGGCACATCTACCAGCGCCATGGTGGCCATCGCACCAGCACCGACGATCTCATCACCGCCTGGTACGCGAGCCATCGCAGCGACAAGCGACCAGAGCGCTATCTGGACCTCGGCTGCGGCATCGGCTCGGTGCTCTTGATGGTCAGCCACAAGCTTGCTCCACGCATGAGCGTCGGTGTCGAAGCGCAGCCGCAGTCGGCGCTCATGGCCACGCGCTCGGTCGAGGAACTTCCCGCCGACGCCTGCTCGATCGAAATTCGCCGAGGTGACTTTCGAAGTGCTGCACTTGGCAGCGACGAGCGCTTCGATCTCATCACTGGGTCGCCTCCCTACTTCCCCCTCGATGCCGGGGTCTTGCCGCAAGATGCCCAGCGACGCGCCTGTCGCTTCGAAGCGCGTGGTGGCGTCGAAGACTATCTAGCAACCGCCAAACGACACCTGAGCAATACCGGCCGCTTCTACCTGGTCTTTCAATCCCGCTGGAACGAGCGCGCGCTCACCGCCGCCGATCAGCTCGGGCTGCACCTACGAGGGCAAGCCGATTTCCACATGCGTCGCGATCGGGCACAACCCTTTCTCAGCGTCTTCGAGTTTGCACAGCAGCCAGCCCAGGCAGTGCATCGCTTCACCTGCCCGGTGCGCGAGGCCGACAACAGCATCAGCGAGGCGTACCAGGCCATTCGCGAGGAGCTGGGCCTGAACGACAGACCCCTGTAGGAGTCGGTGTGCAACCCCGTGCGAGCAACGTGAGCCGAGCTGGCTGCTAAGGCCTGATAAACACGCAGGCCAGGCCAGGTCCAGCTCTTGCTCTTTGTACTGCCATGCCCGCCGCCATCCTCACCGCTGCCCTGCTCTCCTCCTTAGCGATCGGTGGCGACGTGGTGGCCGAGGGCGGCGACTACGTGACCGTGGACTTCGAGGTTCCGGCCAACACCGTCGAGATTCACATCACCACCGACTACCCAGGCGGCGGCGACATCCTCGATTGGGGGGTGTGGGCGCCCGAAGGCATGCGCGGCTGGAGTGGCGGTTTGCGCGATGCCATCATCGTCGGCGTCGATGACAGCTCGCGCGGCTATTTGCCGGGCGCCATCACTCCTGGCACCTGGACCTTGGTCATCGGCAAGGCCACCATCGAGTCGGCGCAAGTGAGCTGGACGGGCACCATCGAGTTTCACGATCAAGCCACACGCAGTGCGCGCCCACGAGCGGCCAACGACGCGGTCGTGCTCGATAACAGCAAGCGCTGGTACGCGGGAGATTTTCACGTGCACTCCAGCGAGAGTGGCGATGCCTCGGCCAGCCTCGACGAGATCCACACCCTCGCCAAGGAGCAAGGACTCGACTTCGTCGTGCTCAGCAACCACAACACGATGAGCGGTCACGCCCTAGAAGCGAGCGCGCAGGCTGCTTACGACGACCTCTTGCTGGTGCGTGGCAATGAGGTCACCACCTACGGCGGGCATGGCAATGCCATGGGCGTGTCATCCATGATCGATCACCGCATCGGCTACGAAGGCCGCACCGCCGACGACATCCTCAACGAGGTCGAGGCTGTTGGTGGCATCTTTGCCGTCAACCATCCCAACCTCGGTCTACTCGGGGTCTGCATTGGCTGCAGCTGGGAGCACGACATCGACTGGTCGAAGGTCAGCGCCATGGAAGTGCACAATGGCAACTACGACATCGGCTTGACCGTGTTCACGCCCGGCGTCATCGAAATCTGGGAAGAGAAGCTCGCCGAGGGCTACAAGATTGCCGCCATCGGTGGCAGCGACGATCACAGTGCCGGTGTCGACGAGGGCACGACCGGCAGCCCGCTTGGCAGCCCGACCACGCGTGTGCTCGCCGACTCCCTCGCCGAGGCTGACATTCTGCGCGGAGTGCGGGAAGGCCGAACCTGGGTGCAACTGGCTGGCCCGAGCTCGCCGTTTTTGGATTTGCAGCTCGAGGCCCCCGATGGCAGCAGCGGGACCATTGGCGACACCCTGGTCGGGCATGAGCTGCTCGTGAACCTGGTCGTCGACGGCGGCGATGGCCTCAAGGCCGTGCTCTATCGCGACGGCGCGGTGGTGGAGACCCAGCCGATAAGCGGCGATAGCGGCGCGAACGTGCAGCTGCACGCCGAGGTCCCCGAGGCCGGTGCTCGCTTCCACGTCGAGCTCAGCGACGGCCTGGCCAAGGTCATCACCAGTCACTTCTACGGCGAGTACCAGGCGCCACCCAAGAGCGATGGCGGCGGCTGCCAGGTCGCGAGCCAGCGGCCGGAGTGGGCATCCCTGCTCTTGCTGGTGCTAGCTTGCCTCGGCCTGCGGCGTCGGCGCCTAGAATAGCTCTTACCCGGAGAGGGGCAGAAGAGATCGTTTGGTGCGCCTTGGGAGCCATCGAGACCAGCCTCGAAGGCGCAGGTGGCTATTGGGCTAGCCTGCTAGAAAGCTCATCCTGAGCCCGAATGGGGGGGAGGGCCTCGGCCAGCTGGGAGTGCAATCCCCGCATGGCCGAGACCATCACCGAGTTAGGGCAGGCAGCAGCGAATGTTCGAAGGTCCAGAGCAAGCGCCCGTGACCAGCGTGCCAGAGCAGGTGTTGGTGCTGGTGTTGGTGCACACGCCCGTCTGGCCGCCCTTGGTGCAGGAAACCGCCTCGTTCTCAGCCACGCACACGTCCTTCCACACCACTTCCGCGCCGCTGGAACCGACGTGACGAGGCTTGGAGATGCGTTTGGTGCCAGGGATTCCCGAGCAGTTGCCATTGAGGCTGGAAGGCTGGGCGGCGCACTGCCCTGCGCCTTGAATTTGGGTGCAGAAGGTTGGAGCCTGGCCACTGATATCAGTACAGAAGCCCGAGCAATCGTAGGAACAGAAGCCAAAGAGGGTCGAGGTATCAGCATCGAACCAGTTGACGCACTCGCCGTTGTTGACGCCGCTGCTGCTCAGGTTGCAGGTCGCACTGCCTTCGCACACCGTACCGACGAAGGCGCTTGGGCCGGTGGGATCAGGGTTCGAGGGATCCGGATCCGGGTCGGTGGTGCCGCCGCCGCCGCCACCAGGAGGTGTTACCGGGGTCACCGATTGCAGCGCAGTGGCGTATTTCTTGGTGACGTTCCAGACCAGCCAGTTACCGCCAGCGCCCTGCAAGACCCAAGGAGTGTACGAATAGAGCGAAGCGGTCGCGTGATTGACGGGGGTTACGAAGAGAGGATCGAGACTCTTGGTGGACTTGCCTTTGCGCCACTGCCCGGTGCCTGCAACGGAGCCGTCGAAGTGCTTGCGCAAGGTGTTGGCCGCACACTCCATCTGCTTGTCAAAGCCCTTGAAAGCGGTGTTACAGGCCTGATTGTCCAAGCAACCGCAACCCATGGCGTAGTCGATGTTGTGCTGCGAAGGTCGCTGCGTGCGGCTGACCGCGCTGCGCTCGACCTGCAAGCGGGCCAAGAGCATGAGGGGATTGATGTTCTTGCTGTTGGCTGCAGCGACCAGGGCATCGGAGGCGCGCATGCCGCTCACCTCGACATCGGCCAGCCAGCTGCGCGAGCCGTTGTAGGGCGTGTGCTCGAAGAAGCCCTGGATGATATCGGCGGTTAGCGCCTGATCTGTAAAAATCTCATCGCTGACCACGTTGTTGCGCAAGAAGCCCTCGGGGATGCCTGGCACGGTGGACGAGATCGAGACGAAGTCCTCGTCCTCTTCATGGTCGAGATACGCGCCACTGCCTATCTCGCCCGAACAAGCGACGAGCAAGATGGCAGAGGCGACTACGGGGAGGAGGGGGAGGCGCGCAGAGAGAAGGAGGGAAGTCATGCCCTCGACTAGAGCAACCCAAATGCCAACGATTGACCCCAGCTGGCTACTGGGCTGGCTACTGGGCTGGCCACTACTCGACTAGCCACTGCTGCGAAAACAGAAACACTGTATTGAGCGCATGGGTCGAGCGCATGGGTCGAGCGCAAGGTGTGCTCGCTAATAGCGAGGCACGCTCGGATCGACGAGCAGCGACCAGGCATCGATGCCGCCACTCAAGTTGTAGACCTCGGTGAAACCGCGCTCTAGAAAATGCTCGGCAGCCGACCGGCTGCGAAAGCCATGGTGTCAATGAAAGTAGAGGGGCGTCTTGCGGTCGAGCGCTTCGATCTCCTGCACGCGCGCCTCGTCGAGAAGTCGGGAACCGACGATGCTGGCTAGCTCACGCTCGTAGGGCGTGCGCACGTCGAAGAAGGCGCTCGCCTGCCCGGCCTCCAGACGCTCTCGCAGCTCCAGCGCATCAATCTCCACTACGGCTGCGTTTTCGGTAAGAGTCATTGGCCGCTTCACGCATACTCCTACCACGGAGCAGGTGCCCGTGGCGCGATTCTCGCTGCGCTGGTGCATTGCGCCTCGCATCGCCATAATCCATGGGTACTCTTGCTGGGACCGATGTGGTAGCTCTTGCTCTCCAGAAGGCCAACAGCCCCGTATCACCGAACCCTATGAATCTCATCGTCACCGAACTCGCGCAAGAAAAGCTCTCCTCCGCCTTGGTCGAGGAGCCAGCAGACGCAGGCATTCGCGTTGCGGTGCAGAAGCTGTCTCCGGTGAATCTGCACTACGAACTCGAGATCATTTCGGCCGATGCCACTACCGAGGACGACGTCCTCCTCGAGCTTGGCTCCGTCAAGTTCTGGATCGACCCCGCCAGCGCCAAGCTCATCGAGGGCACGACCATCGACTACCTGCAGGGTGCTTCCGGCGAGGGTTTCAAGTTCACCAATCCCAACGACTTGCGCTACAAGAAGTGGGACGACCCGGTGGCGAGCCGCTTCCAGAAACTGCTCGAAGAAGAGATCAACCCGGGCGTCGCATCCCACGGTGGCGTCATCACCCTGGTCGACTACCGCGATGGCGTTGCCGCCATCCACATGGGCGGCGGCTGTCAGGGCTGCGGTCAAGCGGGCGCAACCCTACAAGACGGCGTCGAAGCGCGCGTCAAAGAGGTCATTCCCGAGATCAAGCGAATCGTTGACGCCACCGATCACAACTCCGGCGAGAACCCCTACTACTAACTCGCAGGCGTCATAGCATGAGCAAAGCCGAAGCCATCGAGTCGAGACTGGGAAGCCACTTCGATCCTCTACATCTGGATGTGGTCGACGAGAGCTACATGCACAGCTCTGGCGCCGGTGCCGAGTCGCACTTCAAGGTTGTGCTCGTGAGCAAGGCCTTCGAGGGCAAGGCCCTCTTGGCGCGCCATCGCGCCGTCAACGCGGTGGTCGACATGAACGCGCTCGGGATTCACGCCCTGGCCTTGCATGTCTTTGCACCGGCCGAGTGGAACGCCCAGCAAGACACCGAGAGCCCGGATTGCCTGGGTGGCAACGGCAAATAGCCGCCCTGCCCCTCAGGTCTGACTGAGCACGATGTGCGCGAAGGCGAGCGGATCGCCTCCGGCGGCATCATCAGGCCACTGCATAGTCTGCAGGCACACGCCGCCAGAGAGATTGTTGCCGAAGCGCCGACCGGCACTTCGACAGCCGCTCCGAGAGGTATGCCCAAAGAGCACCAGAAAGCCGCGACCGCTGACCCGGAAGCAGTGATCGGTCTCGCGCAGGGACGTCACCAGGCGCAGCTCTAGCTCGGCAGCCCAGCTGCGCACATCCACTTGCGGATCGGCAGGGCTCATCAGCGCCACGCCAATGTGGAGATTGGCGTCCAGAAACCAGGCCAGGCGCTCGGCATCACCGATACCCAGATCCTCGACTAGGTGCTCGGGCCAGCCAGGTGGGCGGGTCCGCGACTCGCGCTGGGTGCTCTTGCCAGTCTGCACCTCACTCAGTCGTTGGCCGAGCAAGATGCTGGTGAGAGCCTCGCGAGAGCGGCCTCGCGCGACCAGGGCTTCGGAGATCGCGGCGAGGAGTAGCGTGGGCTCGACGGGCTTGGAAATGAAGTGGGTCACGCGGGCCACGTTGATGGCGCGCAACAAGAAGCTCGCCTCGGCCTGTCCCGACATGACGATACGACAGGTCAGCGGACTGACATCCGCAGCCTGCGCCAAAAGCTCCGTCCCTGTGTCTCCCGCCAACTCACCGCCGACGACGAGCACGTCGACTTGCTCCTCGCTAAGATGGAAGAGGGCGTCCTCCACCGTGGTGAGCCCGAGGCACTCGTAGTGGCCCTCGAGGGCTGCGCACACCTCATCGACGGTCGCAGCATCGTCGACGACCAGGACGTAGGGCTTGATCATGAGGCCACCGCCTCTCGCAGCCGGGTCGCGGCCAATTGATCGGCGCCCGTCGCGGCTTCCACCACTCGCTCAGGATCTCGCAATCGGCACATAGCAAAGCCAAAGGAAAGCCCGGGAGGTAAATAGCCCTGCAGCGCGGCCGTGATCGATTGCTCGACCATCTCTTGGGATCGCGAGCCGCCCGTGGTCAGGAAGGCAAAACTTCCGTGCCAGCGATGCTGCCAGGTAATGGCAAAACCCATGCTGGCAAGCTCCTCATAGAGGGTGTGCATGGCGGGGCCATCGAGGGTCTTGGAGACGTGCACGACGCCGAGAGCCTGGCCGGGCGCGAGATCCTCGCGACACAGATCCTGCAGGCTCATCCAGATCTCTTCGTGATTTTCATCCTCGCTCGGAGCCCCCGTCATCGACGCGCTGGTCTCGTCCCAAAGCGTTTGCTCTTCCTCTCGTGGAGACGCGGCCATCACCGCGTCAGTGCTGGTCGAGCGCCGCTTGCGAAAGGCCGAGTGGCCATCGCCAGCACTCATGCCGCGCACATCCTTGGTAGCTGACTCGACAGCCGCAACCAGCTCCTCGCGATTGAATGGCTTGGCCAGGAATCGGTGAATGTGTCCGTGGTTGATGACTTCCAACATCAAATCGGCTTCGGGGAAGGCCGTGACCATGATGCGAACCGTTTCGGGACTGATCTGCGCCACATGGGTCAAGAGCTCCGCGCCGCGTCCATCGGGCATCCGCTCATCGGAGATGATGATGTCGTAGGGTGACTCCGCTAGCATCTCCATGGCCTGAATAACACCGTTTGCCGACTCGACCTCGTAGTCGCGTCGCAAGCAGCGGCGCACGAGGTTGGTGATTTCTTCTTCGTCGTCGACCGTGAGCACCGTGAGCTTGCGCTTGGGAAGGGGCGCGGCTTTCATGGGCGCCGTGTTCGGAAACAACTCGGTCAGCAGTCTCACCACCGAGAGGTTCGAGACTCCGATGCCAGCGGAGCGAGCGACGTCCTCGATGTCGCATTGCAGCTCGAGAGCCGTGGTGTAGCGGGCGCGAGGCTCCGGCGAAATGGCTCTGCGAATGATGCCCTCCCAGCCTGGAGGACAGCGGCGCAGCTCGGGTCGGTTGGGCAGGGTCTCCACGCGCACGGCTTCGATGGCCTGCATCGGCCCTTCGAAGTTGTGCAAGCGCTTGCCGACGGTCATCTCCCACATGATGAGACCCAGGGCGTAGAGGTCGGCGCGGCGATCGACGGGAGCATCGAAGATCTGCTCGGGCGCCATGTAGTTGAGGTGGCCCATGATCGAGCCGTCGTTGAGATCCTGATTGGTGATTCGGGCGTTGGCGATGCCGAAGTCGAGAATCTTTGCCACGCCCTCGTGACTGACCATGATGTTTTGCGGGGCGATGTCGCGATGCACGATCTCCAGAGGCACACCGGCGCTGTCCTTGAGCTCGTGTGCGTAGTGCAGGCCGCGGGCAACATCCAAGGCGATGGCCACCGTGGCGTCGATGGGCAAGATCAGCCCATGCTGCGCGGCCACTCGCAAGACCTGGTGCAGCGTGTCGCCGGGAACGTATTCCAGAGCCAGGAAGCACTCGTCGTCTTCGATACCAAAGTCGTAGACATGCACGATGTTGGGGTGGCTCAGGCGAGCGGCAACCCGTAGCTCGTTGCGAAAGAGCTCTCGAAAGCGCTGGTCGTGGACCAGTTCGGGACGAATGCACTTGAGAGCGACCAGACGCTCGACATCTTCGTCGGCCACTTGCCTGGCGAGAATGACTTCACCCATACCACCAATGGCGAGTCGCCGAAGCTGATGATAGCGGGATCGATTCATGGGGAAAGACCGGTCGATCGTCTCATATTTC
>JAHEAK010000031.1:0-9971 GCA_024642805.1 Kofleriaceae bacterium
TTGCCCTGAATCTTGTTGAAGCCCTGGGCGTCGATCAAAAACTCCGAGCGGATGATGCTGCGCATCTGTCCGTTGTTGAGCTCGCAGACCAGAACCTTCTTGAAGTTCTTGAGCAGCGCGCCCAGCTTGTCGTTGAAAGGGAAGACCCAGCGCAGGTGCACGTGGCTGACCTTCTTGCCAGCCGCTTGCAACTGCTCGGTGGCCTGGCGCAGCGCGCCGAAGGTGCCGCCCCAACCGAGCACCAGTACATCGCCCTTGTCGGCGCCGCACAGATCGAGCTCGCCGCTGTCGTTGGCGATGCGCTGAATCTTCGCGGCGCGCACCTTGACCATGCGCTCGTGGTTGTTTGGGTCGTAGCTGACGTTGCCGGTGAGGAAGTCCTTCTCCAGACCGCCGATGCGGTGCTCGAGGCCAGGCGTACCAGGGGCGACCCATGCGCGCGCCAGCGTGTCCTCGTTGCGGGCGTAGGGCAGCCAGCCGTTGGCGTCTTGCAGATGCTTGACGGGGAAGGTCTCGAGGTCCTCCACCTTGGGCAGCTTCCATGGCTCGGCGCCGTTGGCAATGTAGCCATCGCTGAGCAGGATGACCGGGGTCATGTACTTGACCGCGATGCGCGTGGCCTCGATGGCGCAGTAGAAGGCATCGGCGGGGGTCTTGGCGGCGATCACGGGCAGAGGACAGTCGCCGTTGCGGCCGTAGATGCTCTGGAAAAGATCGCTCTGCTCGGTCTTGGTGGGCAGACCCGTGGAAGGACCGCCGCGCTGGATGCTGAGAATGACCAGGGGCAACTCGACCATGGCCGCCAGTCCAAAGACCTCGCCCTTCAGAGCGATGCCGGGGCCCGACGAGGCGGTGACACCAATGGCGCCGCCGAAGGAGGCTCCGAGCGCCGCACCGGCGCCGGCGATCTCGTCCTCGGCTTGAAAGGTGGTGACGCCGTAGTTCTTGTAGTTGGACAGGTAATGAAAGACCGTCGAAGCCGGCGTGATGGGATAACCGCTGAAGACCACCTTGCACTGGGCGAGCTGACCTGCTGCCACGATGCCGAGGGCGAGAGCCTCGTTGCCCGTGATGTTGCGATAGGTGCCAGGCGCGAATTCCGCCGGGCGAACTTTGTAGGTGGTCTGAAAGACCTCGGCGGTGACGCCGTAGTTAAAACCGGCCTTAAATGCCAGTACGTTGGCATCTGCGAGCATTTCGCTCTTCTTGAACTTGGCGCGAATGTTGGCGACTTGCGGCTCGGGAGCGCGCTCGTAACGCCAGCACATGAGGCCAAGGGCGAAGAAGTTTTTGCAGCGACCGCGATCCTTTGGCGAGAGCTCGGTCTCGGCAAGGGCGGCGTTGACCAGCTTGTTGATGTCGACGAGGTGGACCTCGTACTTGCTCATCAGGGCTTCGTCATCGAGCGGGCTTTCCTCGTAGCCGGCCTTGACCAGGTTGGGCTTGGTGAAGGCGCCGGTGTTGATGATGCAGGTGCCGCCGTCGATCAGATCGGCGATGTTGGCCTTGAAGGCCGCCGGGTTCATCGCCACCAGCACGTTGGGCGCGTCGCCGGCCGTGTGGATGTGCGACGAGGAGAAGTGCAACTGGAAACCAGAGACGCCCGCGATGCTTCCGGCCGGAGCGCGAATCTCTGCTGGGTAATCGGGGAAGGTCGAGATGTCGTTGCCCGCGATGGCCGCAGCCTTGGTGAACTCGGTGCCGGTGAGTTGCATGCCGTCGCCGGAGTCGCCGGCGAAACGCACGACCACTCGATCGACTTCGGTTGGCACATGGCCGTGGGTGTCGTTTGCTGTAGAGGTTGTTTCCATGGTCTTTACTTCATTCGGCGGAGTTGCCGCAGGGCGCTACCATAGCCCAACGGACCAGAAGATCTAGCTTTAGGAGAGCGGATGTAGCGTCTTGCGGCCCTTTGTCTCAGTGGGTATACAGCCCCGGCAAAAGCACGCTTAGCTCAGCTGGATAGAGCGCTGCCCTCCGGAGGCAGAGGCCACAGGTTCGAATCCTGTAGCGTGCACAACTGCCGGGTCCTGGTGTTCCACACTGGCATTCCACGCTAGTATTCCAAGAGAGCATGCCCGTCACGCTGGCCGAAATCGTTATCGCCGAGGGGCTCCTCACCGCCGCCCAGCTCGCGCGGGTGGTCGAAGTCGCCGACGCCAGCCGCCTGCCGATGGTGGTGCCACTCCTGCGAGATCACAGTGTTGATGAGGTCGCCCTGGTGGCCGCTTTCAAGAAGCATCTGCGCATCACCACGCTGGACCCCGCCAAGGTCGAATTTGATTCGGACGCGCTGCGCGAACTCAGCCTCGACGATTGCCGCCGCTTGCGGGCTCTGCCCCTGTCCCTGGGTCTTTACGGCACCGGTCCAAGACTCCTGCGAGTGGCCATGGCCGACCCAACCGACACGGTCAGCGTCGCCGAGCTCGAGTACCTGAGCGACTGCCAGGTCGAGCCGGTCTTGGTCACGCTCTCCGCGGTCGAGGAGATGATCGAGACCGCGTATCGGCACTTCGTCACCGAGGTGATGAAGCGCAGCGAGATGGTGCGGCCGCCCGCGCCCGCGAGCGGCAAGCCAGCCTTCGTGCGGCCCTCGACGGCACCCCATCACCGCCTGGCTGAGGAGAGCGCCCAACTGCAGGTCAAGGCACTGGTCAACCTGCTGGTCGAGAAGGGCCTCTTTAGCCGCGCAGAATACGAGAGCAGCCTGGCCGCGCTCAAGAGCTCGGAAGGCCCCGCCAAAGCGCCTAGGGTGGCCAAGAGCAAGAAGGCACAGAGCGGCAAGGCGTGACCCAGGTCATCGATCTGGGTAGGTGGCGCGCTTATAGATAGGCGTGGCAACCCGTCGTCATCGGCCGTCCTGCACGGCCCCGGAGATGCGCTATAGTGACTGCGTTGGCGACAGAACTCGAAAAAGTTCTCTGTAAGAAGTGTCGACTCGAGTTTGGTCAAGAGGCTCTCTTTTGCCCCAACTGCGGCACTCCCAAAAACAGAGATATGGACGGCGACCCGATTTTGGGAACGACGGTGGGCGAGCGCTATCAGCTCGTTCAGCAGATCGGTCAGGGTGGCTCAGGGGCCATCTATAGGGCCGAACACGTCACTTTGCGCCGCAAGGTGGCGGTCAAGGTCCTGCATCATGAGCTGAGTCGAGACGACCTCGCCATCGAGCGCTTTCGCCGCGAAGCCACCACGGTCGGCGAGCTCGACAACGACCACATCGTCGAGATCTACGACTTCGGTCGCACCTCTGACGGCCGCCTCTACCTGGCGATGGAGTACCTCGAGGGCCAGACCCTGGCCGACATCCTCGAGGAGAAGGGCCGCCTGCCTGTGCAGGAGGTCGTGGACATTCTCACCCAGATTGGCGAGGCGCTCATCGAGGCCCACGCCATGGGCTACGTCCACCGCGATTTGCGGCCGCGCAACATGTTCCTGGCCATGCGCCGCAACCAGGCCAACTACCTGAAGTTGCTTGACTTCGGCCTGGCCAAGCTGGTCGAGCAGGAAGGTGAAGCCGCCTCAACCTCCCTGGGCATGACCTTCGGCGATCCGCACTACATGTCCCCGGAGCAGGCCAAGGGCCAGCCCGTCGACCGCCGAGCCGACATCTACTCGATGGGCTGCATCGCCTACGAGATGCTCACCGGCCAGCCGCCCTTTCACGGCGGCAAGGTCTTTGATGTGCTGACCCGGCACGTCGAGGAGAATCCACGACCTCTGCACGAGCTCGCTCCTGAGACTCCCGCCTGGCTCGAGCGCGCCATCATGCGCTGCCTGGCCAAGCGCGCCGACGATCGCTACATCACGGTCTATCGCCTGGTCGAAGCGCTTCGCCAGGGCACCGATAGCGGCGTCATCATGAGCGACGAGGTCGCCAGACGCCGACCTACCAATCCGCCGGCCTCGGTGTCTCGCGCCATGGAGCGCTTGGCGGCGCGCGGCGCCGAACTGGAAGGTCCACTCCCAGAGCTAGCGGGCGACACCACTCCGCATCCCGCGCCACATGCTGCTCCGCAAGCTCCCGTGCTGGCCACGCCGAGCGTGAAGAACAAAGCCTCGATCGGATCGCAGACCGTCGCCGGCATGGGGCTCGACTCGCAGCGCGACAAGCAAAAGCGAGCCAATCCAGCTGCGCGCACCGCGATGGAAAATCAGGCGACGATGCCCAGTCCATCGATTCCTGCACCCATGCACCTGGATCCGAGCGAGGAGCCAAACGCGCGCATGGCGGCCACCAACCTTGCGCTCGGCTACGCGGCACAGGGCAAGAGCAGTGGGCAGCCGCATCTGGTCGATCCCAACGCAGAGTCCAGCAGTGGGCTGTCAGCGGTTTGGTACGCCGACGGCGACACGCTCGAGAGCGGCGGCGAGCTGTCGGCCAACGCCAAAGCCAAGCTCGACAAGGCGCGCGGCCGAACGCCCTCGCGCACGGGCATCCTGGCCCAGGCCGACGAGGAGCATTACGAAGACTTCGCAGAGAAGTCACGCACGAAGAAGGTCGTCATTGGCGTCACCGCTTCGATTGCCGTCATCGTGCTAGCGGCACTGGCTTGGCCTTCGGGTGATAAGAAGAAGTCTGAGTCCTCCGCTGCGGAGAATGTGGCTGTCGCCGCGGTCACGCAGCCCGAGGTGGTGCCGGTGCAGGCGAGCGACGCCGGTACGCAGGATGCGATGGCAGCGAACCCTGGCGAGACTGAAGGGGTCACGCCCGTCGACCCAACTCCCGCCGATTCGCAGGGCAAAGACATTCGCCCCAAGGACACGCAAGCGAAAGACATTCGGCCCAAAGACATTCGGCCCAAAGACATTCGCCCCAAAGACACGCAAGCGAAAGACATTCGGCCCAAAGACATTCGCCCCAAAGATACGGATGGCGACCCCGAAGGCTTTGAGCTGCAGCTTGGCCCCAACAGCGCCGACAAAGCAGAGTCAGCGACGCTGGCCGCCGAAGGTAGTCGCGATTTGGCCGCAGGCGACATGCTGGGCGCAGCCTCCAAGTTCAACAAAGCCCGTGGACTCGATCCGCGCAATGCCGATGCGCTCAGTGGCCTCGGTGAAATCGCCTTGAGTCAGGGCGCCTACGCGGCTGCCATTGGTCATCTCGGCAAAGCCAGCAAGCTGCGCTCACAGAACGCGAACATCTGGACCATGCTCGGCGAGGCCTACCTCGGCAACGGTGATCGCGCCAAGGCGGCAGATGCCTTCAAGCGCGCACTCAAGATTCGACCAGACAGCGCGCGCGCTCGCGACGGCTATAACGAAGCTGCGAACTAGCGCGCAAAGCGTGTGCGTAGGTGGGAGTTCCTGCGCGCCAAAGGGATGAAATTCCTGCTGCTCGGTGCGCGTGCGTACGCTTTCTGGGTACCAACCTGCGCCGAGAATATCACTTACAGGTGCAACGAAGTTTTGCACCTTGGTGCTCGCTCCCTGCTATGCTTCCACTGTCTATGGTTCCCAATCGTGTTCGTCGCCGTGCGCGCTCGCTCGATACCTTCGAGCCACAGCCTTTGCACCTTCCGCTCAGCATCCCCGTTGACGGAAACAAGCAACCGGCCCGCGAGGAAGTCGCCCAGCGCCAGGACGAGCCGGCTCCGGAGCGCGGCGAGCGCGGTACTTACGTTTTCGAAATCGACATCTCGTAGACCTTGAGCCACCAGGTTTTCATCGAGCGCTGTCGCGACGAGCGGCCAGAGACCGCCCAGGCATTGGCGCGCGCCATTGCCGCTCGCTACGGTATCGAGCCGGCGCAGATCGCGGGGCGTTTGGCCAAGGGTCGCTTTCAGGTCAAGGCCAACCTCGACCTCGACAGCGCGCGCCGTTTTGTGAGCTATCTGGAGGGCGAGGGAGCGCTGTGCACGGTCGTCGATGGCATGGGGCAAATCGTCATGCAATCGGCTCGGCTTTCGGCTGCAGCTGGTGCGGAGCTGCGAGACGAAATCTCGATGCCGGAAGTCGACGACGAGTTTGCGCTGCACACGCCGCCGCCTCCCCCCGATTACAGTAGCGACTACGAATCGGGCCTATCGGCGGCGAGTGGATCGGCTGCCGCCGCACAGACCCTCGGTGCCCTCGACGATCAGAGTGCTTCCCATTCCTTTTCGCTGGCCACTCTGGATGGCAAAGGCGATGAGGGCGGCGCTGGTGCTGGTGTTAGTCGCGCCGCGATCGATCACGAGAGTGCCTTCTTGCCCCCGGAGATGCAGTCGGAGACCGCTCTGGAGCTCGACACCGATAGCGCGCTGATGGCGGCCCAGAGCCGTGCTGCCGAAGAGCTTTCTGTCGAGCAAGAGCCAGGTGACACGCCCGAGCCTCAGGCAAAGGCTGCACCACTGCCCGCACGTGTGCTGGGACTGCTCAGTCGCAATGAGCGCGCGCGTTTTGCCGCCGGCGTCATGTTGGCGGTGCTACTTAGCTTCGTGGCCGTGCATTTCTTTGCGGCCAGTCGAGAGAGTTCGCGCTACGAGGGCGTGCTCACCACGCTGCGCGAGGAGTACGCGGCGGCGGATACGCCTGCAGCATGGCAAGCCCTCGACGATGCCCGCGATCACGCACAGACAACCTTGCACGATCGGCGCACGACCATTGTGGTGACTAGCACCATGATTTGGCTGGTGTTGGCGGCTCTGCTCGTCTTTGTGTGGATGCGCCTTGTCGACTGGAGTCGCTTCGAAGCGCTCGGCCTGCCCGAGCCGCGTAGCTGATTTTCGCCCCGTGTCGGCAGAGCGCAGCGACCCGAGCGCTGCATTGGCCGGCGATCATCGCGATCTGGTATAGCCGAGACATGGCGATACGCGGCATCAATCACCTGGCCTTCATCACCAAGGATATGGAGCAGACCATCCGCTTCTATCGCGATCTGCTCGGCTTTCGCCTCGAGGCTGGCATTGGCCACGATGGCTATCGGCACTATTTCTTCCTGATGGGCGATGGCACTACGCAGATCGCCTTCTTCGAATACGAGGGCGCCTGTGCCATGGAGCGCAAGTTTCCAGGGCGCGAGACCGACAAGCCGCTCGGCTTCGATCACGTGTCGATGGTCGTCGACAGCAAGGAGGCACTCTTTGGCCTCAAAGACCAGCTCGAGGCCGCCGGCTTCGATGTGCACGGCGCGGTCGATCATGGCCTCTTCTGGTCCATCTACTTTTACGACCCAAACAACATTCCGCTCGAGGCCAGCTGGCAATTCATGGAGGTGGTGCGGCCGCCGGCCATGAGCGAAGACTCGCCGATGAAGATCGTTGCGGAAGGTGCCGAGCCGCAGCCAGGTATGTGGCCTGCGCCGACTCGTTCGACGCCGCCCGAAGACATGATCGCCAAGAGTGGCAATGGCTTTCCCATGCGCAGGGATTTTCTTCGCGACGGAAGCGCCCGCTATATGCCAGGGCAGGAAGCGGTGGACGAGTAGATGTTCTACGAACCAAAGAAGGCCGACCACGGTCTGCCTCACGATCCATTCAAGAGCTGCGTGGTGCCTCGTCCCATCGGTTGGATCAGCACCTTGTCGCGCACGGGGGTGTGCAATCTGGCGCCCTATAGCTTCTTCAATGCCATCTCTGGGCGACCACCCATGGTGATGTTCTCGAGCATTGGCTACAAGGACTCGCAACGCAACTGCGAAGATACCGGTGAGTTCGTGGTCAACCTGGCCACCTGGGACTTGCGCGAAGAGGTCAACCAGACCAGCTTTTCCTACCCGAGCGGCGTCGATGAGATGGCGGGCGCGGGTCTGCAGCCGGCCGCCTCGCGCATCGTCAAGGTGCCACGGGTGGCTGCCACTCCAGTCGCTCTGGAGTGCATCTACTGGAAGACGATCGAGCTGCCGAGTCCCGTGGCGGGCGCTCGCAACGGTGTCGTCATGGGGGAAGTCGTGGGCGTGCACATCGATGAAGCGATCCTAAGCGAAGGCCGGATCGACATCAGCAAGCTGCGACCCATCGCCAGACTCGGCTATCAGGATTTCTGCGTGGTCGACGAGGTCTTCACGATGCCGCCGCCCACGCTCAATGGCGTGGGCTAGGCGCGGCGCGGCTAGGCCTGCTAGGCAGGCAGCGCGTCGGGCTAGCGGTCTCGCTCTTTGCGCTGTCTGCGCTCTCGGGCCAAGGTCACGAAGAGCGAGAGAATGATCGAGATGTTGTAGAGCACGACCAGCGGGCCGGCCATCAAGATCTGCGAGTAGATGTCGGGAGGCGTCAAGATCGCGGCGACGATGAAGGACAGCAAGATCGCCCAGCGATTGAACTTCCACAGACTGCGGTGCGTGACCATGCCAGCCAGCGACATGACCAAGATGATCAGAGGCAGCTCGAAGATCAGTCCAAAGCCGACCAGGAGCTTTTTGGAGAAGTCGAGGTACTCGCGCATGCCCAGCAGTGGACTGAGGGAGACCTTGAGATCGCCCACCGACATGTTGTCCTTGGAGTAGCTGAGCAAGAACTCACAGACCGCCGGCAGCACGACCATGTAACAAAAGATGGCACCGCCAGCGAAGAGCAGGGCCGAGGCGACCGCAAAGGCCACGCCCCAGCGGCGCTCGTTCTTGTACAAGCCCGGCGCGATGAACTGCCAGATTTGATAGAAGATCACCGGCGAGGACACAAAGAGGCCCGCCCAAAAGGCCATCGAGAAGTAGGTCCAGAAAGGATCGACCAGGCCCGTGAAGTAGAAGGAGCTATCGCCGAGCGCAGGGTTGTTTGGGCTGATGGAGCTCCAGGCTTCAATCAGTGGCCTTGCCAGGATGACAAAGATTTCTTCTGAGTAGTGCAGCGATGCCGCAAAGCCAATCGCCAGGGCGATGACCGCGTTGCGCAGCCGGTCGCGCAGATCGCGAATGTGCTCGGTGAAAGGCATGCGACCTTCGGCGAGCTGGGCTTCTCGATCCGCAGCCGGATCGACAGCTGGATCCGGGCTAGCCATGACTCGAGTCGTCGCCGCCTTGCTGCTCTCTGGCCACCACGCCCTCGGCGCTGCGAATCAGCGGTGGCTCGGAATCGTCGCTCTCACTATCGGCGTCTGCGACGCCAAGGTCGGGCGCGTCATCGCCGGTGCCGTCGGGCGAGCTCCCCGCAGCGGCTGCAAGCGCGCTCCGTCGATTGCCGCTCGAATCGCTGAGGGCATCGGCCTCGGGATTGGCGGAGGCATCGGCCTCAGCAGCGGCAGCCGATGTGGAATCGGATGCCCCCGCCGTGCTCGCCCCCGCCGCGCTCGCCTCGGCCTTCTTCTTGTCGGAGTCAGGATCGAGCAGGTCGGAGAGTCGCTGGCCGGTTGCTCGTTGGTAGAGGGTCTCCGGATCGCCTCGCAGAGCGCCGCGCAGCTCGCGCACCGCCTCGCCCAGTTGCGTGTCCTTCTCGATCGTTTGCTGCAGGTCCTTGGTCTGCATGCGCAGATCGCGAATGCCTTTCCCGATCGCCTTTGCCGCACCGGGCAAGCGTTCAGGTCCCAAGACAAGCAAGGCGACAACGGCGATGAGTACGATCTCACCCATGCCCATTCCGAACATCGACCACAGCTTAGCTCCGAAAGATGCGAGCGGCTAGAGCGCCGAAGGGCTTGCATTTGCTCTTGGTAAGCGGATTTTCTTCAGAAGCTTGCGCTGGCGCGGGCGAAGTCTCGACCGGCGGCTTCACCGCTGCCTGCGCGCTCGGTCGGCACGCTGCCGGGCGCAAAATACAGCTGCAGCGCTCCGCCGGCACCGGGAGCGGCCAGCAGACCGCTTTCGCGATCGATCCAGGCGCTTTGGCACGCCGCGGGTGGTGGACCGGGTTCGTCCGCACCAGTGCGGCCGCGTTCCGCTAGTTCCATCAGTTCACTCCAGATGGGCAAAGCGGCGTGTGAGCCGTCGTGTCCCTTGCCGAGGGAGCCAGGATCATCGTGCCCAAGCCATACCAGGGCGGCAACCCGCGAGCTGAAGCCGACGAACCAGGCGTCGCTGTTGTCGTTGGTGGTGCCCGTCTTGCCAGCCACCGAGACCG
>JAHEAK010000031.1:9981-16856 GCA_024642805.1 Kofleriaceae bacterium
TAGGCGGTGATGGCATCGAGCTTGGTATCCGCTGGCTCGGAAGCCATGGCCGCCATGCGATCGAGGCGACGGGCACCGCCGAGCTGGGCATCGAAGTAGACGCTGCGATCAATCGCAGTGCTGTGAGCGTCGGCGACCTGGGTGACGATCACGGGCGAGACCGCCTGGCCCTGGCGAGCGATGCTGGCGTAGACCGAAAGCAACTCCACGGGCACGACACAGGAAGCGCCGAGCGCCAGGGGACGCAGGTCGCGCAGCGGCGTGCTGATGCCCATGTGCTTGGCAAAGGCGATGACCTCTTTGCCACCTACGCGATCGAAGACGTCGACGGCCGGTGTGTTGAGCGAGGCAGCCAGTGCATCTTGCGCAATCGCGACCCCTCGAAACTCTCTGCCGCTGTTGGTTGGCTTCCAATAGACTTTGAGTTTCTCGTCGTACTCGCTGATCGGCCCATCGCGCAGCGCCGTTGCCGGGGTAATGACACCGGCTTGCAAGGCGGCGCCGTAGACAATCGGCTTGAAGGCGCTGCCCGGTTGCCTACAGCTCTGCATGACGCGATTGAACTTATTACTGTGCCAGTCGGTGCCGCCGATCATGGCTTCGATGTAGCCCGTGTGATGATCGAAGAGCAGGGCTCCGATCTGCGCGGCTTGCCCTTCCGAGTCGCGAATGCGCAGCGCTCCTTCGGTGGCAAGATATTGGCTCTCGAGTGCCTGCGCGGGTTGCACGCTGGTCACGATGCGCAAACCGCCACGGGCGAAGGCCTCCGGCATGCTCGCCATTACTTGTTGTCGTGCCTCCTCGGTGGCCCATGGCGCGAGTTGCCCGTAGCGCTCGATGGGCGCGTGCAGCTGTAGCTCTTCGGCAAGGGCCGCTCGATAGCTCTGCTCCTCGATGAAGCCAGCGCGCCACATGCGCTCGAGGACGACGTTGCGACGCTGCACGGCGGCTTGCGGATCTTGGAAGGGATTGCCGCGCCCAGGGATTTGAATGAGACCGGCGATCAGTGCCGACTCGGCTAGGCTGAGCGCAGCGAGCGGTTTTGAAAAGTAGGCGCGGGCGGCAGCGGCCACGCCATAGGCATTGGCGCCCAGGAAGACGTAGTTGGCGTAGGCGGTGAAGATCTGCGTCTTGCTGTGATGCTTCTCAATGCGTCTGGCCAGCAAGGCTTCGCGAATCTTGCGGCGCAGACTGCGCTCGGCACCAATTTCATCGACGAGGTTGCGCGCCAGCTGCTGGGTGATGGTCGAGGCGCCCTGCACCACGCGACCCGCCTGATAGTTTTGCCAGGCTGCTCGCAGCACGGCGCGGGTGTCGACGCCACGGTGGGCAAAGAAGCGCAAGTCTTCGGCCGCTAGGATGGCCTCGACCAGCTGACGCGGCATGTCCTGGTACTCGACGACCATGCGGTGGCCGCTCTGTCCCTCCTGCACAAAGGGCAGCTCGGCCAGAAGAGTGTTGTCGGCGGCGACGATGAGGTTTGTGCGCGGTGCTCGATCCGCCCAGGCCTGCAGGTCGGGGGCGAAGGGTAGACCGGCGGCGTGCTCGCGCAGTACTGAGAGTGCGATGAGCGCAATCACGATCGGTGCCGCGAAGAGTGCCCACACAAGCAGCGCCAGGGGCACGCGCCACCACAGCCCACCGGGCTTGCGATTGGCGATGCGAACTCGAAGCGACACGCCAGTGATTCTACGTGCTCGCCGGCGCTGCTGCCGAAAGTTGTGGAGCGTGCCTGGGGTGCGCGAGCTGCGCGCTCAAAAGAGCTGTAGCTGGGTGGGCGGACCCAGCGCATGGATTTCGATACCAGGCAGCTGCAGGGCCAGATCGCTGCCACGGTCGGGGCTGTCGACGAGATACACCGACCTGGCACCGCTGCTGCGGATGTAGTCCAGGAGTCCCTGGTGATCGGCCTGATTGCTGAGTGCAAACCCCGCGTGCGCGCCGGCGGCCGCAATCGCCGCTGGCTCACTGGCGCGACCGGAGACCAAGAAGAGCTTGCTTCCGGTTGGCAATCGACTGCTCGGCAGCGCCTTGCGCGCACGCAGCGGCCAGACAATGACCTGTGCCTTGCCGGCGCTCGCGCGGAAGACGGGCAGGGCCGGCAGCTCCGCACCCGCCGCGCGCGCCCTGGTGGCGGCCTCGTGATAGCGGCGATGCAAGCAGACAGGTGCCTTCATGTCGCTGAGCAGTGCTGCCATGTCGAGAGCCTTGGCAGTGCTAGTGACCAAGAGCACCGCCGATGCATTCTGCGATAAGAGTTGTTCGTATGCCGCACACAGACGGGCCATGGCTTGCTGCGGATCGCCGAATGCAATCTGCGCTGGCGAGTAGGGCGCACGCACGACCAGCACGTCGGCGCGTCGGTGATCGATAGCGCCACCCAAGCGGCTTCCGTGCGGATTGATGGCGCCGGCGTAGACCACTCGTTGCTCGTCGAGCTGCACCAAGAGCGAGGCCGAGCCGAAAGCGTGGCCGGAGCGGAAGAGCTCCAGGCGCTGGGTGCCGAGCGTGAAGGGTTGCCCAAAGGGCACCGAGAGATCCTGCCCTGAGCTCTGGTGATGGGGACGGGCTAAAAGCGAGAGAGTGGCAGCGCTGGCGATGAGCTGGCCGTGCCTCGAGCGCCCGACGCTGCCCGCCACCGATGCAAAGCACACGTCACGCGCGCGCCGGGCATCGCACCAGATCGAGGTGTCGCTAAGGTGCACGCCATCGCGCCAACGAACAGCGGGGTTTTGGGCGAGTGCCCTTCGTCTCGCCCTGGCTTTGGCCGCTGCTGGCACGACGGAACCCTTACATGGGCCCAGGCCAGGTGCTAGTGTGCGATCCAGAGGAATCCTCTCCACCCGCTCGCAGTTCGCGATGAAGACACTCTCCACAAGCGCCAGACTGGCCTGGCTTGCCCTGGGCATAAACCTCGTCACCGTGCTCGGCGGTACCCTCGTGCGCGCCACCGGTTCGGGGGCTGGCTGTGGACAGAGCTGGCCGACCTGCCATGGCTCCTTGCTGCCAGGCATGGCCGCGCTCAACACGCGCATCGAATACGCGCACCGCGCCTTCAGTGGCATGGCGCTGCTCTCGGTGCTCGCGCTCTTCATCCATGTCTATCGAAGCTTCGCCAAAGGCAGCCCGGAGCGACGCGTGGTCAACTTGAGCGCGCTGGCCATCATCATCGAATCCCTGCTGGGAGCATGGTTGGTGCTGGCGCGTCTGGTCGAAGAAAACTCGTCCGTCATGCGGGCCATCTCGGTGCCCGTGCACCTGGTCAATACCCTCTTCCTGTTGGCAGCGCTGACCGCGAGCGCCTGGGTTTTGAGCGAAGGACAGGCCTTTCCCTGGCGCGGTCCTGGGCGCAAAAAGCTCTTGGCCGCTGCCATTGGCCTCATCCTCCTGGGGGCGACCGGCGCGATTGCGGCGCTGGCAGACACTCTCTTTCCGGCCGAGAGCCTGCACGCGGGACTGGTGGCGGATCTCGACGAGAGCGCGCACTTTTTGACCCGACTGCGCATGGTGCACCCGATCGTGGCCGTGCTCATGAGCGGCTTCTTGATGACCCTGGCGGCATCGATTCACGAAGGCGCGCCGAGACACGCCAAGCTCATCATCAGCCTGGTGTTGCTGCAGCTCTGTCTCGGCCTTGCCAACGTTCTCTTGCTAACGCCGGTGGCGATCCAGATTGCTCACCTCTTGGTGGCCGACCTGATTTGGATCAGCCTGGTGCTGGCAAGCGCCACACTTGGTTCGCGAGCAGCGACGCCCGCCGACTAGCGCCTTACAACACGGCGCTGCTAGCCGCCATGGGCAAGACCGAGCCGTGAGCCCACGGGCCACTTCGCCCGGCCTAGACCAGGTACTGATCGGGCAGCTTGCCGGAGAGAAAGGCTTTTTCGAGCGCATCGACGGCCGTGCCAAGCTCGGTAGCCGTGTCTGGGCGCAGGGTGAAGCGGACGCCCATGCCCGGAATGTCCTCGTCTTCAACGACGACGGTGTGGGCGACGATGCCAGTGAGCGAGATGGGATCGGCGCGCCCTGGAAAGCTAATGAAGAGATGAATCTCGGACTCTTCCGGCAGCGGATCTTCGGAGATGATGAAGACGCCCTCGTCGTTGATGTCGCGAGTGTGGGTTTCGACGGGGCCGCGCAGACCACCGTAGGTCACCTTGAGGTGCACGGGGATGCGTCGAGTCTCGCGCAAGTTGAGCAAGCCGCCACGCACGTAGCCGTTGAGGTAGTTGATCTTCTCGCGCTCGTCGTTGCCGAGGGCAATGCTGCAACCCTTTGGAAGATTGGCTTCGCCCTGGAGGCGGCGCGCGATGACCATGCCGCGAAAAATCACCTTGGGTCCACCGCGACCCACGATGAGATCGACGCGAACCTTCTCACCGATGGCGGGCGGGGCATCAATGGGAACGAAAATCGTCGAGTTGCGGGGATTGAAGAGCTGCACCCACTCGCCCTTGTCCTCTAGTGTCACGCTGATTCGCACCGGAGAACTATGGTAACGCAAAGCGGGCCGCGTTACGAAAAAGTGGACGAAGCCGGCCTGCCTGAGCGGGCCGATCGCCTTTGATGGGTGGCGGCGAGGACACTTGGCGCCTCGCTCACCAGCGCTACTTGCTGGCCCCGTCGGTGGTCTCGTCGCCGCCTTCGACCTCGGCCATTTGTCGCTCAAGGTCCTGAAGCTCGGCCTTCAGCTCGTCCATGTCGACGCCGCTCAGGTCGAGATCCTCGAGCTCCTTCATGTCCTCTGCGCTCAGGCTGCCGGCACTTTCCTCAGTAGAATCAGTAGCTTTGGCCTCGGGCCCTGGCTTGGCCCCGGGCTTGGCAGGGGCACCCGCGCCAAGCTGTTTGGCGTCGCCGCTACCGGCGCTGAGCATGCCCATCTTGGCTTTGAGCTCGGCGAGATCGTCGTCGGGACCGCCACTGCCGCCGGCCTCGAGAGCCAAAAATTGCGACTCCAGGCTCGAGCCCGTGAGCTCGCCGGCCAGCTCGGCACCGGCTTCGGCTTCGGCCTCGAGCAGGTTGATCTGATCCGACATCCTCTCGAAGGTATCGAAGGCGCTGGTGTCGCCAAGGCCCTGCATGGTGTTGGCGATCTGATTTTGCGCCTCTGCGCGCTTTTTGCGGGCGATGAGGATGTTCTTCTTGCGCTTGGCTTCCTCGATCTTGTTGGCGAGCAGGCGCAGCGCGTCCTTGAGCTTATCGACAGCGCCCTTCTGCGAGATCCACTGTTGTTGGAACTGGCTGGCGATGTTCTCGTGCTCTTGTTTGCGGGTCAGAGCCTGGCGCGCCAGGTCGTCGTTGCCAGCGCGTACGGCCAGCATGGCCTTGCGTTCCCAGTCTTTGCTCTTGTCGAGCTCGACGTTGTACTGCTTTTGCAGCTTCTTTTCGTCGGCAATGGCGATGGCCACTGACTTCTTGGCCTCGACCAGCTGCTGCTGCATATCGAGCAGGACCTGGGTCAGCATCTTTTCTGGATCTTCGGCCCGGCTTATCAGGTCGTTAAGGTTCGATTTGATTAGCGTTCCGAGTCTCGAAAAGATGCCCATATGTCCACGTCTTGCCGGCGAAGGTGTACTAGAAAGCCTACGGTAAGTTGTGCTTGGTTGCAACGCCAGGCTCCGCCGTGATACAGGCGCGAGGCTGTGAGTTCTCACGCGCAAACGGCTCCAGGCAACGGCCTCGCGGAGCCCCCCCTAGGTCTCGAGGCGCGGCTTCCGCGACACGTCGCCATCATCATGGACGGCAATGGTCGCTGGGCGGAGAGCCGGGGCCTGCCAAGGCTCGAGGGTCATCGCGAAGGCGCCAAGAGTGTGCGCGATGTAGTGCGAGCTGCGCGTCAGGTGGGCCTGGAGGCCCTGACCCTCTATGCCTTCTCCGCGCAAAACTGGGCGAGGCCGGGCCAAGAAGTCAGTGGCCTGATGGAGCTACTTCGAGACTACTTGATCGAAGAGCGCCAGGAGATCATGGAAAACGGTATTCAGCTGCAGGCCATCGGCGAGCTGGATCGATTGCCAACGCTTGTGCGCGAGCCTCTCGATGCCCTCATCGCCGACTCCGCCGCCAACAGCGACATGGTGCTCAACCTGGCTTTGAGCTACGGCGGGCGCGAGTCGATTGCTAGAGCCGCCAAGCAGCTTGGCGAAAAGATCGCGGCCGGCGAGCTCAAGCCGAGCCAGATCGACGTCGAGACCTTTGGCAACGCCATGCCGACCGCCAAGCTTCCCGGCCTCGATCTTTTGATCCGCACCTCGGGCGAGCAGCGCATCTCCAATTTCCTCTTGTGGGAAGCAGGTTATGCCGAGCTCTACTTCACATCCGTACTGTGGCCCGACTTCCGCAGGCAAAGTCTGCATGCGGCGCTCGAGGCCTATCAGGGGCGCGAACGTCGCTTCGGCTTGACGGGCGCACAGATTGAGTCGGGCGACTTGGCCCCGTAAAACCAGGACTGACAATGGCACTTGGAAATCTCGCTTCGCGCTTTTTGGTGGCCGTGGTCGCCCTGCCGCCACTTTTGGCCGCGGTCTATCTCGACTCACCGGTCTACGTGTGGGGCATCGTGTTCTTGGCCTCGCTCATCGCCATGTACGAGTACCTGGCCATGGGCATCGAGGACGAGACCGACCGTCGCGTGTCGCTGGTCATCGGCGCTGCTGCGTGCGCGATCCTGTACTGGCTCAAGCCGAGCTTTCAGCCGGCGCTCCTGGCCATCGTCGCCGCCTTCGTGCCGACTACGCTCTACTACCTGTTTCGCTTTGGCGACATCAAGAGCGTCGCCGATCGTCTCAACACGTCGATCATCGCCATCGTCTACGGCGGTCTGATGTTCACCTTCATCGCGCTCATTAAGAAGAACACCGGTTCGGCGGGCGGCGACT
>JAHEAK010000514.1 GCA_024642805.1 Kofleriaceae bacterium
GCTCTCCGATGGTCGCTGTCTGCACACGCGCGTGGCCCCGCGCAGAGCCACCGGTCCCGATCTCTCCCGGGTGCTGTGTGGCAGCGAGGGTGCACTTGGTATCATCACATCCGAGCAGCTGCGCATTCACCAACAGCCCGAGTCCCGTCTCTTGGCCGCGTTTCGACTGCCAAACGTGGAAGAGGCCCTCACCGCCGTGCGCCTGGCCCTGCGCGAAGAAGCCTCGCCGGGCGCCATGCGCATCTACGACCGAGCCGAAGCCAGAGCGCACCTGGGCTTGCCTGGCAACGGTGACGAAGCCATCCTGGTCGTCGCCACCGTCGGACTTACCTCGCTGGCTGCCTGCGATCGCGATCTGATTGCTAGCGCCGTTGAAGCGGTCGGCGGTCATCCTACCGACGAAAGCATTGCAGCAACCTGGTGGCGTCGACGCACAGGGCAAATCAGTGGTGGCCAGATGCCAGCGCCCAACCTGCAGCTGAGCGCGACGCCGCGCATGCTCGCCCCCGTCTACTATGCTGTTCGCCACGGCGCCACCGAGCTGCACTTGCGAGCCAGAGCGCACGCCTCTCGCTTCGATCAAGACGGCGGTGTCTTCTTCTTCACCATCACCGATCAGGACGATCGCGCCCTGCCCGCCAGCGCCCCGGCCCTCGCCAAACTCAGTGCGGCGGCGGAGTCGGCGGGGGCGTACCTCTTAGGCAAGAGCGACCCCTCCCTCCAGCGTTACATGGAAGCGCTGCGCGACGCCCTCGATCCCGGCCGTCACCTAAACCCTGGCGTACTTCGCTAGCTGCAAGGATGTACATGTCTGAGCCTTTTTCTCCCACCTCCGTCGCCCGCCAGCTCGATTACTGCAGCTACTGCCCCAAGATGTGCCGGCACTCGTGCCCGGTGTCCAACGCGGATGCCAACGAGGCGCACACGCCGCAATCGAAGATGGATACGCTCAATCAGTTGCGCCGCGGCGACCTGCCCTGGACCTCGGAGAACTCGGCCCCGCTCTGGGCGTGCACTGGCTGTCGCCTGTGCAGTAACTTTTGTGACCACGATAACGAGCCAGGTCTGGTTCTCATGGCGGGTCGCGCCCAAGCCAATGCCCACGGCGCCGGTCACAAGAGTCTTGAGAATTATCCCGAGCGCTTTCGCAAGCGCGAGACGCGTCTGGCTGCCAAGTTACGCGAGCATCAGGTCGAGCAAGAGCTGAAGGTCGAGGGCGAGATTGGTTTTTGGCCGGGCTGCGATGCCATCGACAAAGGCATGCGTGACATCGATGCCGCGATCGAGCTCTTTGCGGCCCTGGGCAGCGAGGTCAAGTTGGTGGCCAGCAGCGAGGTCTGTGGCGGCTACCCGCTCTTGGCCGCAGGCTATCCCGATGTCTTTCGCTGGCACGCCGAAAAGGTTGCCAAGAGCCTGCGTGGCTTCAAGAAGATCGTGACCAACTGCTCGGCCTGCCTGTTCACCATGCAGAAGCAGTACGCGGCCGCTGGCGTCGAGCTCGAGGTCGAGGTCATGACCATGTCGCAGTATCTGGCAGAGGCGGTGCAACGACTGCCGCGCGCGGTCGACAAAAAGCCAGTGTACTACCACGACCCTTGCCACCTGGCCCGCTACAGCGGCGTCATCGAGGAGCCGCGCCTGGTCCTCTCTCGCCTGGCCGAGCTTCGCGACTTTGATTGGTCGCACGCAGATTCCGACTGCTGTGGTGGTGCCGGTCTCTTGCCCAAGACCGCTCCCGACACAGCAGACAACATGGCCAGACGGCGACTTCGCGAGGTCGCAAGTCGCGGTGGCGGCACCGTGGTCACCGCCTGCGCAACCTGCACCTATATGCTGCGCAGCAATGCGCCAAGTGGCGTGTCAGTGGTGGATCTCGGCACCTACGTGGCCGACGCGTGCCGACGACACTTGGCTAGCAGCGACTAGTCGACGATCGGCGGCGCGCAGGCGACGTGGAAATCGAGGCGCGCGTTGTCGTCGGCCTTGACCAGATCACATGTCTCCTGGCACAGCACGATGAGACCGCCAGACACGTAGTACGAGTTGGCTGCGCACGCGGCCTCGCTGGCCACTTTGATGAGGCTCAGTGGACTGCCCGTTCCGCCGGCTAGGTAGTAACCGACCATGCGATCGAAATCGAGGACGTCGCCATTGCTGGGCTCGCCGGGTCGGTAGCTGCAATCGAGAGCAACGCCCTCGACCACTTCGGTCGCGACTTCTTGAAAGATGGCGTTGAAGTTGCTGTTGTCGCAGAGAGGAAAGCGCAGACCGCCGGTGAGAATGCTCAGATTCTGATAGACCGAGCCGTTGTTGACGGCGCCTGGGCCACAGGTCGTCGCAACGGGTGCAGCCGTGGCGGGCCATGCGCCGCCAACGGGGTTAGCACCGAGGCCAATGATCGAGTGGAAGATGTATTCCAGGGGCGCTGCAGCCGGAAAGCCCGTGGCCCAGCGCGCCTTGATCTCGGTATCGAAAGCGGCGGCGCTGAGCACGCGATCCGCTGGATCGCTTTGCGGAATCGAGCCGGCTCCTGGCAGAGCGGTAAAGGCGTTGTCGTCGGAGATTTCGAGGAAGATCTTGAGAGAGTCTTCGCGCAGAAGCGTGCCCCAGCCGCCAAGGATTTGCCCATCGTTTGCGGAGGTCACGGTGCCATTGCCTGCCACCGTGTAGCTATCGTCGCCGAGCGGATCGTCGAACTCGGCAAGGGTCACCATCAGCGAGTCGCGACTGTCGACGTGGGTGTCGTAGAGGAAGAAGTCAGTGCCGTTTTGCGGCTTCGGATTGGCAATTGGCAGCGTGCAGCTCTGTGGTGCCAGGGGCGAGCTGATACAGAGAGTCGGATCCACGCCGACCTCTCCCAAGCCGTTGACCAGATTGAAGTCGGCCAACATGATGATGCGGTAGTCCACGCCGCCAGCGTCGAGCACTGCAGCCAGATCGTTGTTGAGGCGCGCTTCCACCGCATCGGCTTCGCCACCCATGCTGCTCGATGTGTCGATCATGATGATCAAGTCGGCAGGTCGGCGAGCAATGGTTGCTTCCGCAGAGGCAGCCGCACAGGCCGCATCGGCCGTCGTCGGATCGGTGCCTAGCAAGACTTCGTCGCCGTCTAAGATGCCATCGCCATCGGTGTCGGGGTTGAGCGGATCGGTGCCGGCAGCCACCTCGTCTCCGTCGGAAAGGCCATCGCCGTCGGAATCGGGATTGAGAGGATCGGTTCCGAGCGTTAGCTCGTCCTCGTCAGAGAGGCCATCGCCGTCGCTATCGGTCGCAGCGTCCGCCGTGACGCCACCGTCGGCATCCCCGCCACCGACTAGGCCCCCCGAGTCACTTCCACAAGCGGAAGCGGAAAGAGCAAGGGCGAGTAGCGGCAGAGCCAATAAGCGAAGAGAGCGGAAGCGGTCCATGTGCGCATCGTAAGCTGCATCCGGTTTTTTATGAACACAAAATTGGTGCTTCAACACACAACTTGGATTCAGCAAGAGGGTTGTACTCTGCAACCATCTGGTTGCACCGCTGCGTTCTGCAAGCCCTAGCTATCGAACCAGGCTTGCGTCGAGATGCCATAGGCGCGCCGAACCAGCTCATCAATGGATGCCGCCCCGCCACCATCACGCACCGCATTGCCGATAGCGCGCAGTGCCTGGCCAGGCCTCGGCACCGGTAGTTGTTTGAGAAAGGCTGTCTTCATGCGCGTATAGCCACCACGCAGGGTCATGCCCTGTTGCTCGAGCCAGAGCCTGACCACTCGCGAGTTGAGGATGCCGCACAGCTCGTCGAGACCGACGGCATCGTCCTTGGCACGCAGTGCATAGGCAGAATCGAGGACCATGGCCCGCTGTCTGTCGATCATGGCTCGACCCTGCTTGGTGACATCGGGGACCACCAGCTTTGCCTCCGCCGAGCTATGAAAAGCCATGTTCTGCGGGCGGCCGTAGCGGTAGAATCTATCTCCCGCGAAGCGCCCCCTCTCGCGCGCCTCTAACAACTGGCGATGCTGCAAGAGATGAGCGTAGGCCATGGGAAACTCTCCTCGCATGCGATCGGGCGCGATGAGTCGACCACTCTCGTCATAGGGCACGATGACGCGCGGCCAACCGTCTGTGTGCCCATAGGCAAGCACATCGCGACCTCGCAAGACTGGCCGCATGATGGCCTCTTCGATGGCGGCGTCTGGGGCGACGACGACGAAGACCGAGTCGGCATTGGTTCCAGCCCCCTTGCACACCTGCGCCACCTCACCGAGGCGCGGACCGGCGGCCTTGAGAGCATCGACCAGCGCGCGCGCGGCACCTACGGCGAGCTCCCATGGGGCCTCGCTCAGTTCTGGGGTTTGCACCTCGCCAAGCTGCCAGCCCTGATCGCGAACGCGCGCCACCCGCACGGCAGCGTGTCGTGTCGCCGATGCAAAGCATAGCGAGCTGTACACGGT
>JAHEAK010000515.1 GCA_024642805.1 Kofleriaceae bacterium
ATCGATGAGCACCATCTTCTCGTCGATGCCAACCTCGCGCACCAGATCCAGGGTCGCGATGGTACCGCGCTTCTTGTCGCGATGGGGCAAGTGGACCAGGGCGATGACGCCGAGCTCTTTGGCCAGCTCGAGCTGCTCGCGAAAGGATTGCTCCTCGGCCTTGGTCATGTCGTCGTAGCCAATCTCGCCGACGCCGACCACGCCTTCCTTCTCCAAAAAGCGGGGCAGCATGTCGAGGACCGCGCGCGCCAGGCCCGGGTCGTTGCTCTCCTTGGGGTTCAGAGCCATGGTGCAGAAATGGGCAATGCCGAACTGCTTGGCCCGAAAGCGCTCCCAGCCGATGAGCGAGTTGAAGTAGTCGATGAAGCTGCCGACTTGCGTGCGCGGCTGGCCGAGCCAGAAGGCCGGCTCGATGACGGCGCGAATACCGGCGGCGTGCATGGCCTCGTAGTCATCGGTGGTTCGGGCGGAGCAGTGAATGTGCGGGTCGAAGTACTTCATAGGGACTCATGTACTAGGGCTGCTTCGATGGCAGCCTTGATCTCGGGGCTTGCTTCCTGGGCCAGGCGCTCGCGCAGAAAGCTGATGGCGCGCGCATCCCGACACAGAGCCAGGCCATGCACCGCGCCCAGGCGCCTGGCGGGCACGCTGTGCTGCAGTTCGCCGAGCATCCTGGCAACGGCACCGGGCGGCGAGATGGGTGCAATCGCCAGCCACAGGCTGGCGGGGAAGGCTCGGCCAGCGCTCTGCCGCTCGTCGATGTACTCCATGGCCATGCGCGCCAGGTCGGCATTGGCTCGCGCGACCAGGCCGAGCATGCGCTCGAGGGGCAGGTCGAGCTGGGCGGCTTTCATGACCAGCGAGTTGAAGGAGGCCTGTGGGTAGTGCAGCTCTGGGAAGGCGTTGTCGATGGCGAGGGCACAGAAGAGTTCTGTCTCGTTGGTGCGGCCAGCATCGAGTGCCAGCTCGAGGTAGTGCTTGCCATCGCGGAGCCAGGGCAGGGCGGCAACGATGGCGCGCTTCTCGCCGCTATCGCCTTCGCGATAGGCGCGCACGATCCACTCGAAGGCCTCGGTGTCCCCGTCGGCGCGGGTGTCGGCGTCCATGCTCAAGACCATGGCCACGCGAGCCAGCGTACTCAGCGGCCAGTCCTTTTGCGGTGAGTCGCCGCCCAGTCTCTCATTGCCAAGGCGCCTGGCGGCCCCGACGAAAGCCGCCAGCAAGCGCTCGCCGCGATGGGCAGCCATCGACTCCAGCCACTGCGCCTGCTCGCCCGTGATGCGGGCGTGCAATAGCTCTCGCAACTGGTCGCCTTGCATGTTGGCCAGTTTGGCACCGAGGCTTGCGGACTGTAAAGGCGGGCTCGCCCGCGGCCCGGGCAGGGCGCGTATTTGGCCACGCCAAGTCCCGTGCTAGACAAAAGCGCTCGGGTTCACTAGGTTCTCACAATGGGCTTTCAGGCAGCGTGGCCGGCTTTGGGGCTGCAGGCTTTGGGGCTGCAGGCTTTGGGGTTGCCGGCCTTGGGGTTGATCGTGGCGATGAGCCTGGCCTGCTCATCGCGCTCGCCCGAGGCCTCACAAAGCGACTCGCCCGAACCCGCGCCGGTGGCCACGCCGGTGGCCACGCCCACCCTGGCTCTTAGCTTCGATGCCGGGCCAACGCCCAGCAAAGAAGAGGCCGTCGAAGTCCTGGAGCGTTTCTCGGCCTGCATCCTGGCCCGAGACCTGGAAGGCGCGAAAGCGGAGATGCGCATACCCGAGGGCTTGAACGACAACCAGGTGGCCTTCTTCCTGCGCGAGCTGGGCAATGGCGAGCACATGAGCGCCGAAGGCTTGGCCGCGATCCGCGACAAAGACTTTGGCCCGCTCAGGGAGAGATTTGGCGACAAGGCTGCGGCCGCTGCCGAGGCCGCCCAGCTGCCCCTTGACGAGGCCTTCGCGCTGGGCGATCTGGATCAAGCCGCCGTGTTTTGCTGGGACGGCAAGCGATTCTGGGTCTCCGCGCTCCATCATCTCGGCCCCGACGGCTAGTCTCTTTGTTCATCCTCTTTCCCGGATTGGTCCACGCTCATGAGTCCCGCAAAATCGCTCGTCATCGTTGCTCTCGCGTTTAGCCTGGCAAGCTGCTCCAAGAAGGACGGCGATAGCGGAAGCGAGCCCGTAGGGTCCGAGTCGGCGGGCGTTGCCGGCCAAGGCGAAGGGCAAGGCCAGCCAGACGACACCAACGAGCAGGGTAAAGAAGTCATCGTGCCCAAGGACACCGAGGTGATCGAGCTTGACCAGGATGGCAACGCCATCCCCGCCACCATCGAAGTGCCGCTCGGTTCGAGTGTCTTTGCCGACGAGCCGACCACCTTGCGTGTGAGCTACGGCGACGGCACCGGCTTCGGCGTGCAAGTCGCAGCGGGCAACGAGTTCAACGTAAATTTGAAAGAGACCGCCGACATGCTGCGCGAAGGCGGCTACGGCGCGACCCACGAGATTCTCGAAGAGAGCCCAACCCTCCTGCGCTGGACCTCAACCCGCGACGGCCACAGCTCGCAGAGCTTCGACATGCTGGTGGAGCTCAAAGGCAGCACCTGGGTGTGCAAGCAGGGCAACATGGGCGGCTGGAACGAGACGCAGATCGCGGCGCAGATGGCGGCCTGCAAGACGCTCAAGGCCAAGTAGCGGCGCGGGCTTGCCCGGCTCGGCACTTGCGAATTTGGCAGTCGAATCCTCGATCTGCGAGGACGACCAGGGGGCTCGGCGCCCGCTAGCATGAGAGTGGGTTGATCGCGAGGCGAAAGTGAGCCGTGGCAATCTTTGCCCTTGCCAAGCCCCGCCTGCGTGCCCAACTTACATGTGTACAGGCAGCGAGGCGATGCACGCAATTGCGCAGCGCTCGCTGTCTCGCGTTGACTCGGCGAGCACCCATCGCCGCACAAGAAGGTTATATGTCCTTTGATCTAACGCTATCTGCTCGGCGTCGGAATGATGCTTCATTCCGCGAGTTCGCAAGACCGCGAAAGCAGTCTTCTCAGGCCGGGCGTGATGTTTTCTGCCTAAGGAAAGTTCTGTGAGAATTCTCCTGGTGGAAGACCAGGTCGTCGCCGGTGAGGGGCTGCGAGCTCTGCTCGAAGAGGATGGTCACCAGGTGCGACTTGTTCCTAGCTTTCGCGCGGCAAGCGAGTACATATCGCCGGGCTGCTGCGAAGTAGCGCTGCTCGACCTCAAGCTGCCCGACGGCAACGGTCGCGATCTGATCCCCATTCTCCGTGAGCACTGCCCAGGCGCGCGCATCTACCTGGCGTCCGGATCCTCCGTGTTGCAAGACGACAACGAGGGGCTGCGCTTTGAGGACATCGTCGAGGTCGCAAAGGCCGTGGGCGCCGATGGCTGTCTGGACAAGCCCATTGCCTACGACAAACTCTTGGCGCTCCTCGAGTGTGACTAGAGTGTGACTTGATCGAGCACCTTAGCAGGCTGCTGCACAATTCAGCAATCACGCGCTAGCTGTGCTCAAACTGCTGGTGCACGGTTGATTTGTCGGTGGACAATGCCGTCTTCTCTCGGCCGCGCATGTCTATTCAGATCATGGCCGGCCCACCGATAAAAGGTCTTTCTATCTGCGCCGCCTGGGCTGGCATGGGTCCAGTGGTCAGCGCAAATACGCAGCCGGCAACCACGATGGCAAACGCACAGACCAAGCGAAGATCGCAGTCCCCAATCGGCGAGGACTCTTTGCGCACGGCCACTGCGGCCCTGCCACGCCCAGGCCCCACGGCCTAACGCAAGACTTGCTACCACCGGCGCTCGCTCATTTTTTCAGCAGCTTTCTAAGGACGCAGAGCGCCCCGCCCAAAGGGCTGCCAGGCCCCGAGGGTCGCCCCGCCACTACAGCCGATCGCGATAGCTCTCGTAGCCGAAGCTCCGCACGACCTCGAGCACATCGCCTTGCGGCTCGTAGGTGGCGATGCTGGGCAGCTGCACGCCGTTGAAGTTGGTGGTCTTGACCATGCTGTAGTGGCTCATGTCGGTGAAGTAGAGCTTTTGGCCAATGGCTAGCGGCGCGTCGAAGGAGTAGTCGCCAATGACGTCGCCTGCCAGGCAGCTCATGCCGCCCAGGCGATAGGTGTGGGCGCGCTCGCCGGCTTCGCCCGCGCCGATGATCTCCGGTCGATAGGGCATCTCGAGGACATCGGGCATATGCGCGGTCGCCGAGGTGTCGAGGATGGCGTTGTGCACCTCGCCGTTGGTAACGATGTCGAGGACGCTGACCACCAGGACACCTGTGCGGATAGCGATGGCTTCGCCGGGCTCTAAGATGAGCTCGAGCTTGTGGCGGGCTTTGAAGTCGCGCAGGAGCGAGACCAAGAGTTCGACGTCGTAGCCGGGCTTGGTGATGTGGTGGCCGCCGCCCATGTTGAGCCAGGACAGGCGCGGGAAGAAC
>JAHEAK010000516.1 GCA_024642805.1 Kofleriaceae bacterium
CTTCTTCATCGCTTTGGTCTGCGCAGAACCACCGACGCGCGACACCGAGATACCGACGTTGACGGCGGGGCGAACACCGGAGTTGAAGAGGTCGGACTCGAGGAAGATCTGACCGTCGGTGATCGAGATGACGTTGGTCGGGATGTACGCGGAGACGTCACCAGCCTGGGTCTCGATGATGGGCAGAGCGGTGAGCGATCCAGCGCCGAGCTCGTCGTTGACTTTACAGGCGCGCTCGAGAAGGCGGCTGTGCAGGTAGAAGACGTCGCCGGGGTAGGCCTCGCGTCCTGGTGGGCGGCGAAGCAGGAGCGACATCTGGCGGTAGGCAACGGCTTGCTTGGAAAGGTCATCGTAGACGATGAGCGCGTGCTGACCGTTGTCGAGGTAGTACTCGGCCATGGTCACACCCGTGTAGGGCGCGATGAACTGCAGAGGAGCGGGCTCGGAAGCGCCGGCCATGACCACGGTGGTGTACTCCATGGCGCCCGACTTCTTGAGGCGATCGACGACGGCGGCCACCGTGGATTGCTTCTGGCCGATGGCCACGTAGAAGCACTTCACGTTCTGACCCTTTTGGTTGAGGATCGTGTCGATGGCGATGGCCGTCTTGCCGGTACCGCGGTCGCCGATGATGAGCTCGCGCTGGCCGCGGCCGATGGGGATCATCGCGTCGATGGACTTGATGCCGGTCTGCATCGGCTCGTGCACCGACTTACGAGCGACGATGCCGGGAGCCTTGGACTCGACCTGACGGCGCTCTTTGGTGGTGAAGGCCGGACCGCCATCGATAGGCTCGCCAATGGCGTTGACCACGCGGCCGAGCAGCTCGTCGCCGACCGGAACCGAGACGATCTCGCCGGTGCGCTTGACCATGTCGCCCTCTTTGATGGCGTCGGAGGCACCGAGAATAGCCACACCCACGTTGTCTTCCTCGAGGTTGAGAACCATGCCGCTAACCACGCGACCGTCGGTCGAGTGAAGCTCGAGAAGCTCGCCGGCCATGGCACCAGCCAGACCGTAGACGCGGGCAATACCGTCGCCGGTGGTGAGAACCGTTCCAGTCTCCGTGACTTCGACCTTCTTGTCGTAGTCTTGGATTTGCTGGCGGATGATGTTGCTGATTTCTTCGGCTCTGATGTCCATCGAAGTGTCCTAGGTGCGGTGTCGTTGTTGGTCTGCCTGTCGGCAGCAAATGTTGAGTAGGGGTGGTAGCGCTTAGTTGCCAAGGTTGCGGCGCAGCTCGCGCAGCTGGGTTCGCAGGCTGCCGTCGTAGACCAGGTCGCCAACCTTGGCGATGAGTCCACCGAGAAGGGCAGGGTCTTCTTTGGCGTTGATTTGAATCTTCTTGCCAGAGAGGCTCTCGAGAGTGGTCTTGAGCTCGTTTTGCTGCATGCTGGTCAGGGCAACAGCCGAGGTTACTTCGGCGGTGACCTGTCCCGAGAGCTCGTCGATCATGGCGCTCAGCTCGCGACTGATGTCGGGCAGGACGTTCATGCGCTCGCGGTCGAGCAAGAGCATCGTGAAGTTGATGACCGTCTTGGTGGCGCCGATGCGCTGCAAGAGGGCCTGGACGATCTTCTCGCGATCGCTGCGGGGAAAGACCGGGTTGCTCAGGATGTCGCTGAGCTCCTTGGAGTCCTTCATGGCCTTGGCAAGGCTGGCAACATCTTGACCGATGCGCGCGTAGCTCTTGTCCTCGTTGCCGATTTCCATGAGCGCTTTCGCGTAGCGACGCGACAGACTTCCTGACGACATTAGGCTCGTCCTCCGGTGGTGGTGCTTTGATCCTTGGACTTCTTCACGTCGCTGATGAAGCTGCTGAAGAGGTTGTTGTGATCGACGGCCGTCGACTTCTCAGTGAGCATGCGCTCAGCCACCTCGGCGGCTTTGGCGAGTACTTCGCGCTCCAGTCCTCGGCGAGCGGCCGCGAACTCGCTCTCGATGCGAGCCTCGGCGTCTTTGCGCATGCGCTCGGCCTGGTGCTCTGCGTCGGCGACGATCTTCTCGCGCTCGAGCTCGGCGTCCTTGCGAATCTGCGCGATCAGGGCGTTGACCTCGGCGTCAGCGTCGGCGATGCGAGCGCTGTACTCGGCCATCTTCTCTTTGGCCTGGTCTTGCAGGCGAGCCGCCTCTTCCAGGGCGTTCTTGATCGACTCGTGGCGATTGGAGAGGTACTTGGAAAGGGCAGGGCCCGCCTTCCAGTACATGAGGCCAGCGAAGATGGCGAAGTTGAGCAGAGCCAACACCAGGGGCGGCGCCATCGGCTCCTGTCCCTGTTCCAGCTTGCCGCCTTCGGCGTTCTTATCGCCGTAGCCTAGATCGGTCCAGTTGACCGCGGGCGCGCCGTGTACCGCGTGCTCACCATGGGCTGCTTCGCCGTGCTCGCTCGCTTCACCGTGCTCCGACTCATTGGCGAGGGCCAGTCGACCCGCGCAGGTGAGCATGGTGAGAACCAGGAGTGCCTTACTTAATAGACGCATCATGCGACCTCTCGGCCAAGGAGTTTGGAAACCATTTGCGAGGCCAGGGAGTCGGCCTTTGGCAAGAGCTCTGCGCGAGCGCTCTCGGTCTCGCTGACCACCTTGGTGTTGGCGGCGTCGATCGCGCTCTGCGCGGCGCTGCGAGCCTTGTCAGTGATCTGCTGCAGGTGATCGGCTGCCTCTGCGCGGATCTTGCGGCGCTCTTCCTGGGCGCGAGCGCGTGCCGAAGCGAGCTTGTCTTCGTAGTCGGCGAGCTTGGCATCCGCCTGCGCGCTGAGGTTTTCCGCCTCTTTGCGGGCACCATCCATACCGGCATCGCGCTCTTCGCGCATGCGCAGGTAGGGTTTGAAAAGCAGTTGGGTCGAAGCGAGCGCCATGACAACGAAAATGGCGAACTGAACGAACGCCGTAGAATCGATGTCAATTAGCGGATGCTCGGCCGCGGAAGCGAGTGTCAGTAGCACCGGCTGAGTCATGAGAACCTCTTGTGAAAACGGTGGGTTTGCGATGCATTGCCACCCGAACGCGGCAGCTGTTACCACCCCGCTCTCTCACATGTCAACCCTCGGAAAAGCATCGCAATCGCAGCTTCTTTGATGCGCTGCGATCCCTAGCGGATGCGATGTTTCTCAGCCTGCGCGCGACGCTATTTGACGGACTTGGGGCCCGGGGGCGGCGTGCTTGGCGAGCTGCTGGTGACGCCACTGGCAGAGGATTCGCTCGCGCTGGATTTGGAAGCGCCGCTCTTGGCCTCGGATCCGCCACGGCCAAGGGCCTGACCCTCCATGAATGAGCGGCCCTCAAAGATGACGCCCTTTTCGATCTGCAAGCTGGGCGTGGTCATGTCGCCGTTGACCCGACCTGGGGCCAGGACCTCGATGCTGCGCTTGGCGCGAATGTTACCGATGACCGTGCCCTGGATGATGATCTCGCCCACGTCGATCTCGGCTTCCAGGCGCGCGCCTTCGCCGACGATCAAGACGTCGTTGGAGAAGACCTCTCCCTTGAGAACGCCGTCGATGCGGACGGTACCTTCAAAGGTAAGTTTGCCCTCGAACTCGCTGCCCTGTCCGAGCAGGGTGCTGATTTCGCCAACGGTGGATTGTCTGGCTGGTTGCGTCATGGCGCAGGCACCATATCACGGATCCTCGGTGCGCAAGCCCCGGTGGGCTGGCCCTGGGCAAGCGCGCGTATGGTCAAGCAATCCGGAGGGCTGGCGCTAGGGAGCCAAGAGCAGACGCACGTCTTTGCTGGTTTCCTTGGTCCAGTCCAGGGTGCGAGTCGAAGGTCGGAAGCCATCTTTGCGCACCTCGATCTTGGTTGCCGTCGTCGGATCGATGTTGGTGAAAGTCTTAGGAGTGCGGCCGGCGGCGCTGGCACTGCCATTGAGATAGATCTCTGCCCCTGTGGGTTCGGTGGTCACGGTAAGCGTCACCAAGATGCGCTCGAGCCTGGCGATGATCTTTTCGTCACGGGCAAGCGGAGCTTCTCGGGACCAACGTTTGTGGCCAGGTAAGTCGACGGTGACCTTGTAGTCTTCGCCGACGATGGCATCGCTGTAGGTCGTGGGCGTGCGCTGGGTAAGAACATTTCCGTTGACCGTCACGCGCGCGCCTTCGGGGCTGGAGACGATCGTGAGAGTGCTTCTCTCGACCTTGCGAGTCTCTTTCTCGGTGACCAGGAAGTAGGTCGCAGCGGCGGCTCCGACAGCCAGCACCACAAATCCGATGACGGGAATGAGCCAGGGGGTCTTGGACTTGCGATTGGTGAGTCGATAGGCATCGGGCAGCTCATCGACTTCAAAGGCGGCGAGCTTGGCGTTGGTGGCGAGACCGGCCACCTGCGGAAAGCCCGAGCCTGGCGTCGAGTAGCCCGGTGGGTAGGCGGCCTGCGGATAGGCCTGCGGGTAGCCCTGTTGCGGGTAGCCCTGCTGCGGATAGCCCTGCTGC